>CAVDTO010000274.1:0-2008 GCA_963611895.1 bacterium | reverse complement strand
GGAGTGTATGTACCAAAAGGAAGAGGACTATACATTCCGGTACCATATGCAACGGTAATCGTGTCCTTACCGGGCTCGTTGGTCAGGGTGAAGCCGTTGAGGTCGAGAACGACCGTCTTGCCGGCCGGGATGGTGATGCTTGCGGTGATGCTGGCGCCGAGCTTGATGTTGCCGCCATCCTTAACTGCGTCCTTAAGCTCATCGGCGGTAGTCACCGTCTGGAAGTCCTCGGCATACGCAACCGTCGGCGTGGTCACGATGGCCGGGGTGGCCACGGTGCCGGCGAGAGCCGCCGTGAGGCCCAAGCCGATCAGGGCTTTCTTGTTCATGGTGCGTTTCCCCTTTCGAGAGACGCGGGCTTGAGCCGCGTCCGTACACAGATAGCCAAGCTAGATTGATATGGAACAAGGCTAGTCCAGAATGACCCCCCCCCGCAAGTCTCAACAGGGCAAACGTGCAAATTTTATTGACAGCCGGGTATCAACTACGCGCTCGCACCTTGTTGACGCCCGTTCGTTACATGCTTGAGGTCACGCCATCCGGGAGCGCGGGGCAAAGGCCTGTCGCGAGTTCCGCACGAGCAGCAGGTCTTTGCCCCGCGCTCCCCGGGCCGACGGACCGCAGCGTCGGACGCTCAACGCAAAAAGCCCGACCTCGGAGTTCTTTCCGAAGTCGGGTCTACCGAGTCTGTTGTTTATGGGTTCACCTAAAGCGAAGGCAATCTTGGCGGAAATCCTCATAATCGGGCGCTCGCCGAGAATCGCTCGTCTCACTCAGCGGTCGGGCACACCGCCCGGCTTGCGAAGCGAGTGATAGTAATCGAACTCATAGATCAAGTCGTGCTTCTCGCCGCAACGGGAGCACTGGTAATAGGCGGCCGCCCTCGGCGCGCCCAGGCCGAACTTCGCCTCGATCTTTCCGCCGCAATTGCTGTGGTAATAGACGTGGTACGCGCTCTCGTGAATATCCGGGAGCAGGCCGCCGCCGTTCACCTCGTTGAGGGCGCCTTCGGGCATCTCGGTGACGTTCTTCTGCTCGTTGACCTTGCTGGTCTCGTTGGCCGTAGTGTTCTCGCTCATTGCCGGGTCCTCTCTGGCTCTCGCCTAGTACTCGGGGTTGCCGCCCTGGTTGCGTTTCGTTTTGTACCAATCGAACTGATCGAGCTTGCTGTGCTCCTCGTCGCAAACGGTGCAGCGATAACTGATGGGCGTCCTCGGCCCAGAAAAGTTGGTGTTCGTCGTGATCCTTCCGCCGCAATTCCTGTGGTAATAGATGGGGCCCACCCTATCGATAAATTCTCCGCCGTTCACCTCGTTGAGGGCGCTTTCGGGCATCTCGAGGATGTTCTTCTTGGTGTTGGTCTTGCTGGTCTCGTTGGTGTTGGCGTTCGCGTTCATTTTCGTGTCCTCTCTGGCTCTCGCCTAGTACTCGGGGTTGCCGCCCTGGTTGCGCGGCATTTGGTACCAATTGAACCGATCGAGCATCTCGTGCGTCTCGCCGCAGCTAGCGCAGCACCAATCGACGGGCGTCCTCGGACCAGCCAAATCGTAGTTTGGCTCGATTCTTCCGCCGCAATTCCTGTGGTAATAGGCGCCGACCAGGTTCTTATAAGTATCCCTCGGGAGGCGGATGGCGCCGCCGTTCACCTCGCTGAGGGCGCTTTCGGGCATCTCGAGGACGTTCTTCTTGGTGTTGGTCTTGGTGTTCTCGTTCATCATCGGATCCTCCTTGGTCCTCTGCTTGTGATGTTCGGCCGCCCCTTGGCGACTGACCTCATAGTACGAGAAGGTTCCCATCAGCACCGTGACCTGCGGGTTTTTGGCCCCCTTAACGTTTTGTTAAGCGCCAGCCGAGCGCAACCGCCCAACGTAAAAGACCCGACCTCGGAGTACATCCGAAGTCGGGTCTATCGAGCCTTGTGTAGATGGGCTCACTTAAAGCGAAAGTAGCCTTAGCACGAATCCCCGCGCCTGGGCATCCGCCGAGAGTCGCTCGCCTCGCTCAGCGG
>CAVDTO010000273.1:0-2055 GCA_963611895.1 bacterium | reverse complement strand
AAGAGGTTCGTTGCCGGGAGGGGGCCGGCTTTTTTGAAGGCCCAGACTCCCATATTGTTTGCTGGTGAGTTTAGGCAGAAGCCATTAACAAAAACTTACAGCCGAAGCGGCATTCACGCCCGCTATGACGGCGATTGACAGGGCCCGCAGGTAGGCGGTTCACCTTAAGCCCGCTGTCGTACCGACCGGCACCCGGGCGATAAAATGAAAGATTCCTTTTTCAGAAGGAGCCGAAAGGCTCAGCGCCGCAAGGAGACGGCGCCCGTCTTTCGTCCTTCGTTGCGATCTTGCTATCAACCTCATTACTCGGAGTACCCCGTCCATGCGCAGTGATCCGTTAACCAAGGGCGTCAATGCCGCCCCGCAGCGTTCTCTTTTGAAGGCCCTCGGCTTGTGCGACGCCGAAATCGGCAAGCCGCTGATCGGCGTCGTGAGCTCCAAGAACGACATCGTTCCGGGCCACATGAACCTTGACAAGGTGGTTGACGCCGTGAAGCAGGGCGTGGCATTGGCTGGCGGCGTGCCGATCGTCTTCCCGGCGATCGCGGTCTGCGACGGGCTCGCCATGGGCCACACCGGCATGAAGTACTCCCTCGTCTCCCGCGAACTCATCGCTGACAGCACGGAAGCGATGGCGACGGCCCATCCCTTTGACGGCCTTGTTCTCGTCGCCGCCTGCGACAAGAACGTGCCGGGGCTTTTGATGGCGGCGGCCCGCCTCAACATTCCGTCTATCGTCGTGAGCGGCGGCGCCATGCTCGCCGGCCACTTCGAAGGCCACAAGGTCTCCTACTCCAACATCAGCGAAGGCGTGAGCCAGTTCCGCACCGGGAAGATCACCAAGATCCAGTTCGAAGATCTGGAAAACAAGGCCTGCCCCTCCTGCGGCTCCTGCTCCGGCATGTTCACCGCCAACTCCATGAACTGCCTCTCCGAAGTGCTCGGCATGGCGTTGCCCGGCAACGGCACCATTCCCGCCGTCTACTCCGCCCGCCTGCGCCTTGCGAAGGAAACGGGCATGAAGATCATGGAGCTTGTCAAAAACGACGTGAAGCCTCGGGACATCATGACGCGCGACGCCTTCATGAACGCTCTCGCGATCGACATGGCGCTCGGCTGCTCCACGAACTCCATGCTGCACCTTCCCGCCATTGCGCACGAATGCGGCATCGATCTCGATCTCTCGGTCGCAAACGAAATCAGCTCCCACACCCCCAACCTCTGCCACCTCGCCCCAGCCGGCAACCACTACATCGAAGAGCTCGATGAAGCGGGCGGCATCCGCGCCGTGATGGCGGAGATCGCGAAGCTCGGCTTCTTGAAGACGGACCTCATGACCGTAACCGGCAAGACCGTCGGCGAAAACATCGCGGGCGCCAAGATCCTCGACACGGAAATCATCCACACCGTCGAAAACCCCATCGCCAAGGAAGGCGGCATCGCGGTTCTGAAGGGCAACCTCGCCCCCGAGGGCTCCGTCGTGAAGCGCTCCGCCGTGGGCGCCGACATGATGGTGCACAAGGGCAAGGCCCGCGTCTTTGACTGCGAAGAGGATGCGCTGAACGCCATCTACGGCGGCCAGATCAATCCGGGCGAAGTGGTCGTCATCCGCTACGAAGGCCCCAAGGGCGGCCCCGGCATGCGCGAAATGCTCAACCCCACCTCCGCCATCATGGGCTCGGGGCTCGGCCACTGCGTCGCCCTCATCACGGACGGCCGCTTCTCCGGCGCCACCCGCGGCGCCGCCATCGGCCACGTGTCACCGGAAGCCGCCGTGGGCGGCCCGATCGCCCTCGTGAAGGAAGGCGACATCATCGAGATCGACATCCCCGCCAACCGCATCAGCGTTGACGTGAGCGATGAAGAGATGGCCCGCCGCAAGGCCGAGTGGAAGCCCCGCGCGCCGCGCATCACCACGGGCTACCTCGCTCGCTACGCGAAGCAGGTGAGCTCTGGGTGCACGGGCGCCGTGCTCCGCGCGATCTGATACCCGCTTGTTAGCGGTTAAAGTAGCTAGAAAACCACAAGGCCCCACCATACTGAACAAAGCGGCAG
>CAVDTO010000272.1:0-2064 GCA_963611895.1 bacterium | reverse complement strand
TCGCCCGCTCGCGGATGTCGATGACCGAGTACATCATCATCGCGCCCGCGCTCGCGGCGCGGCTCGCCGCATGGAGCACCGCCCGGCGCTGCTCGGGCGTGGGCTCAAGCGGCACGCCGTCCTCCCCCGTGGCGAACGCGCGCGTCGAGGAGCGCTGCTCGATCGCGCGCAGCACGGGGTTCTCCTGCCCGCATTCCGGGTACGCGCCGACGTTCACGCGCGCGGCCGCATCGCAGCTACCGCGCACCAGGCCGTTCACATCGAACGCGCTCGGAGCAGGCACGGGTTCAACATCGGCGGCGCCTGCGTCCGTCGCGCCGACTACCGCACCGGCAGCCACGCCCGCCGTGCCGGCCGCCAGGCCGCTCGCCGTCGCCTCTTCTTCCCTCGTCATATGGCCTCCCGAGACTCTCCTTAAACCTGGCTTAGAGGTTGCGTGTTTTTCCCTCCATTTTACGCAGGTGAATGCCGCCGCCCGCGAACGCGCCGCGCGCCCGGCGTTACCATTGGCCCTTGCAGTTTGCGAAACAGATCGGCAACTACCGGCAGCGGGCCCGAGCCTGCACGAATGCCGGCGCCGCAGGTGGATCGCCCAGCGCCCCGCCCGCGCGCCTCAAGCCGAAGCACAAAAAGGAGTTTTAAGCATGGTCGCAGCCATCCTTTCGCTCATCGGGCTCGTGGGAACCTGCATCCTCATGGCCCACGACATCAAGGCCGCCAAGCAGGCCGGCACGCCGCAGCCCAAGTCGGCCATCGCGTGGAGCGTCGTCTTCGCGCTCTTCCAGCTGTTCCTCGTGGTGTGGGGCGGCATGGGCCTCGTGGCCACCGACGAGCCGCTCGCCATCGCGGCCATCATCATCGTGAACGCCGTCCTCACAGGCTGCGCCGGCGCCTCGCTCGAGCGCGACCGCATCCTCGCGCCCGTCAAGGCCGCCATCAACGGCGAGGGCAAGCTCGCCCACCCCATGGTCGCCACCGTGCTCTGCATCGTGCTTGCCGGCTTCTTTGCCATGCTCGGCCTCGAGGTCTCGTCCAACCACGACTTCACTTGGATCTACCCGCTCTGCTTCCTGCTCGAGTGGGCCATCCTCGCCATCGTCATGGCCGGCGCGTTCTTTATCTGCCAGCGCCGCGGCGTCCTTGCGGCCATCCTCTCGTTCGTGGCGTTCGGATTCGGCGTGGCCGAGTACTTCGTCATCACCTTCAAGTCCATGCCCATCCAGCCCGGCGACCTCACCGCGCTCTCCACCGCGGCGGCCGTGGCCGGCACGGGCTACACCTACACGCTCTCGCTCTTCTGCCTGTTCTCGCTCGACTTCTGCGCCATCTCCATGCTGCTCTGCCAGTTCGCCGCGCAGATCGCCCCCGCGCGCCAGCCCGGCGACAAGCGCCGCATCCTCGTCAACCTGCTCGTGGGCGTGCTGTGCCTCGGCGGCATCACCGCGCACGTGATGTTCATCGACTACTATCACACGCTGCAGATCCAGATCTACACCTGGCGCCCGCTCGAGAGCTACTACCGCCAGGGCTTCATCCCGTCGTTCATCTCGGGCGCGCAGACCATCAACCCGCCCAAGCCCTCCAACTACAGCGTCTCGGGCGCCAAGAAGACCATCAAGAAGTACGCCGCGGCCTACGACAAGGCCGAGTCCACCGACACGAGCCGCCAGGCCGCCGCGCAGCAGTTCGATTCCGAGAAGCCCACGGTCATCGCCATCATGAACGAGACCTTCTCGGACCTCTCCATCTACCAGAACCTGCACGCCGACTACGACGGCCCGCAGTACTTCAAGAGCCTCTCCGACTGCCTCTCGCGCGGCAAGCTCTACGTGAGTGCCTACGGCGGCGGCACGGCCAACACCGAGTTCGAGTTCCTCACCGGCAACTCCATGAGCAACCTCGGCTCGGGCGTGTACCCCTACACCACCTACGACCTCACCAGCACCGAGAACCTGGCCGCGCAGTTCAAGAAGCTCGGCTACTCCACCACGGCCATGCACCCCAACCACGCCACCAACTGGAACCGCGAGAACGTGTACCAGGACTTTGGGTTCGACCAGTTCC
>CAVDTO010000271.1:0-2070 GCA_963611895.1 bacterium | reverse complement strand
GCGTTGAGCTGGGTGCGCTCCTCGGGCGTAAAGCCCGCGAGCATGAGCTCGTCCACGCGGTAGCACTCGGCATCCCAGCGGCGCACGGCCTCGCGGCCCTGGGCGGTGATCTCGAGCGAACGGCAGCGGCGGTCGCGCCCTGGAACGCTTTCCACAAAGCCACCGCGCTCGAGCGCATCGAGCATGCGCGACACGGCAGACGGGTCGATCACCAGGTACTTGGCGATCTCGCGCTGGGTACTCACGCCGCGTGTGGCCAAGTAAGACAAGATGCGCGGCTGGCCGGGTCCAAGGCCGAGCTCGCGGGCGCAGGCGCGCGTGTCGGTTTTCATGGCATGGAAGATGCGCGAGATTCGCATGTGCGTATCGAGCAGCGAGAACCCGAGCTCAAGCTCCGCGGGCTCCGTGCATCCCGAAGAATCGCGCTCTCCGGCGCGGTCATTCTTCATCGGCTTCCTCTTTTCGTGACATATCAACCATTGCAAACGCAACCATTATGGTTCCGCAACATGACATGTCAAGCAGAAAGAGGACCCGGGCGCCAGCAAAGGCGCATGACCCTTAATTCGTCGAATCGTCCATGCGTGGCAAAGCGAGCCGTGCGTAGTCGCGACTCTGGTGAAACACATGGGCAATCACGATGTCATCGCCTTCGCGGTAATACAGGAGCACATAGGAGTTCACCCGGCAAGCGTGGTAGCCCAGCTCCGCAAGCGCGGGAAGTGCAGACAGGCCAAAATCGACCGTGCCGCTTTGCAACAGCTCGAGCTGCAAGCGATATTTGCTCACAAATCGTCGCACCGTGTTCTGACCATGCCTCGCAAGATACTCAACGATCTCGGCGACCTCACGCTCAGCGGTCGGCAGGATTCTGACGTTACAGGCCATATTTTGCCTCGAGCTCGCTCAAAGCATCGAGTGCATCGCGGCCCTGCCCCGCCGCGCGCTCGCGCTCGACAACAGCGACGCGCGCCATGAGCTGGGCCCTCGCACGCTCCTGCGCCATGAGGTCGTAGTCTTCCGAGCGCATGACCACGAACTTGCTGTAGCCGTTTTTTGTCACCGTGACAGGCCCTGCACTGGATTCAACCAGCTCAGAGAACTTAGCGGTATCCCGCATGTCTTTGATGGGAACGCAAATAGGCATGAGCTACTCCTAACACGATTGTGCGCACAATCATGTTAGCGCATAGCAAACGGCGAAAGTGCACGACAAGATTCTTGCTCGGCATTCGTTTGTAGTAGCGATCGGGCGGCAATCTCCCTATGCGGCAAGGCGAGCGATCACCAGGGCGAGTGCCACTGGCAGCGCAGATACTATGCAGATCGAAAGTTCCCCGCCGTGAACGGAAAGATACGATGCCGCCAATGGCGCGCCAAGCGAAAATCCCTGCGCCACGACATTGAGCACGGACCTTGCCCGCCCCTGCATCTCGTCGGGAACTTCGACAAATATCTCTCCCTGAATCGAGGCGCTTGCAAACGGCATGGGAAGTGAGAAGACAGCAATAGCCAAAACCGCGCTCGCGCTCCCCGCAGCCCCCGCAATCAAGCACGCGCTCGCCATTATCTGCGCCATCAATACGGATAACGCAGCTTTTACGGGGCGGAGATTGGCTCGCGCCCTCATCGCCACGACCGCCCCCAGCATTATGCCCACGCATGACGCCACATCCAAAGCGCTAACCCCCAAAGCGGACTGTCCATCGTCAAGCAGCACATATTGCAGGCCGTATTGCCAAATCTGAAATGAGAAATTGATCAGAGACGCCGACATAAGCAGCGCAAAAACCGTTCGTCGACAAGCCACCCAACGGAATCCCTCGCCTAAAAGAACCAAGCTTTTTTTGATGCCGATACCCAGCGCTCCAGACGGGAGACCCACATTTCCATCTCGCGGCAACAAAGCAGCAAAAACAGCTGATACCGCAAACAGCGCAGCCTGAACGATCGGCACGGCCTCAGGCGTTACGCAGTAGAGAAGCGCGCCCATCGGCGAGCAGACAAGTCCGATAGCCGAGTTGCGTCCCTCGCAGGCAGTCTTAGCCCTAACGTAAGTCTCCTCTTCCC
>CAVDTO010000270.1:0-2072 GCA_963611895.1 bacterium | reverse complement strand
CCTCCAACGTGAGCGCCACGACTTCCCTCGAGCGCGCGCTCGAGGGGGCGGACGCCGTCATCTTCGCCGTCCCCTCCGCCCACCTGAGGAACATCGCGCACGAGGCCGCGCCGTACATCGACGCGGACACCCCGGTCCTCTGCCTCACCAAGGGCATCGAGCCCGATTCCGGCCTCCTCATGAGCGACGTCATCGCGAGCGAGATCGGCGCTCCCGAGCGCGTCGCCGCGCTCTCGGGCCCCAACCATGCGGAGGAGATCTGCCGCGGAGGGCTCTCGGCCGCCGTCATCGCCTGCAAGGACGAGCAGGTGGCCGCCACGTTCAAGGAGCTGCTCATCACGCCGGAGTTCCGCATCTACATCACACAGGACATGGTCGGCGTCGAGATCTGCGGCGCCGTCAAGAACGTCATCGCCATCGTCTGCGGCATCGCGGCCGGCTACGGTCAGGGCGACAACACGCTCGCGCTCATCATGACGCGCGGCCTGGCCGAGATCAGCCGCCTCGTCCACGCGCGCGGCGGGGAGGCCATGACCTGCATGGGGCTCGCCGGCATGGGCGACATGATCGCCACCTGCACCTCGCCGCACTCGCGCAACCGCAGCTTCGGCGTGGCGTTCGCCAAGGGCGAGACGCTCGAGGAATACCAAACGCGCACGCATATGGTCGTCGAGGGTGCGGTCGCCGCCCTAAGCGTGGCGCAGCTCGCCCGCACCCTCGGGGTCGATGCGCCCCTCACGTTCGCGCTCGAAGCCACCCTCTACGAGGGCCGCTCCATCGCGGAGGCTCTCGGCATCCTCACCGACCGCACGCCGTCCGAAGAGTTCTACGGGCTCACCGACTAACGAGAAAGGTTTCGAGATGTCTCACGTTTCCATCGCGCCCTCCATCCTCTCGGCCGACATGGCCGATCTCAAGGGAGAGCTCGCCAAGATCTCCAACGCCGACTACATTCACTTCGACGTCATGGACGGCCACTTCACCGGCAACCTCACGTTCGGCGTCGACGTCCTCAAGGCCGTCAAACGCGTGAGCGACGTGCCCGTAGACGTCCACATGATGGTCTCGAACCCCGACGAGACGGCCGTCTGGTACGCCGATGCCGGCGCGGACATCATCACCGTGCACGCCGAGGCCTCGACCCATCTCCACCGCACCCTCACCTACCTGCAGGGTCGCGGCGTCAAGGCGGGCGTCGTCCTCAATCCCGCGACCCCCGTCTGCGCCCTCGAGAGCATCATCGATGTCGTGGACATCGTGCTCATCATGAGCGTCAACCCGGGTTTCGGCGGTCAGAGCTTCATAACCGGAACGCTCGCCAAGCTGAAAGCGCTAAAGAAGCTCTGCACCGAGCGCGGCGTGGACCCGCTCATCGAGGTCGACGGCGGCATCTCTTCCAAGAACATCGCCGAAGTCGTCAGCGCGGGCGCAAATGTCCTCGTTGCCGGCTCCGCCGTCTTCAAATCCGAAGATCCCCATGCAGAGGTCGAGCTCCTGAGGGAGCTCGGCAGCGCAGCTTGCGAGGAATAAGCCCGCATGCCAGCAGAATCCAGCTCTAAGCACGTCAACCTCGACTACGCCGCCTCGACGCCCATGCGTCCCGAGGCCATCGAGGCGCAGCGCGCCTACGATGAGAGCGAGCTCGCCGGGGTCAACCCCAACTCGCTCCATACGCTCGGACGTGCGGCCGCAAGCCAGCTCGAGCGCGCACGCCGCGCCATCGCTCAGACCTTCGGCGCTGCTGTGCGCCCTTCCGAGATCGTCCTCACCGGTGGTGGCACGGAAGCCAACCAGCTCGCCCTGCTCGGCCTTGCTGAAGGTAAACGCAACCAGGACCGCGCACGCGACCGCGTGATCGTGAGCGCCATCGAGCACGACTCGATTCTCGACAACCTGCCGCTCCTGCGCGCCGCAGGATTCAAGGTGGACCTCGTCAAACCTTGCCGTCACGGCTTTATCGGGCCCGCTGCCCTCGAGGAGCTCATGGGGGACGACGTCGCGCTCGTGTCCATCATGGCCGCGAACAACGAGACCGGCGTCGTGCAGCCGACCGCAGAACTCGCGCGCGTAGC
>CAVDTO010000269.1:0-2139 GCA_963611895.1 bacterium | reverse complement strand
GCATCCGAGATACCGCGATGCCCGCGCACCGCCGCAAGGATGGCGCGTTGCTCGCTCGACGAGAATCTCCTATCGGCCTCTACGGTACCCAGAATCTCGCGCGCGATCTCTACTCCGGCCACGTCGTGCGAAACACCACGCGAATACTGCATGCCGCGTCCGATGTCGTGCAAGAGCGCCGCCGCGTACACGAGGTCGCGCTCAAGCTCGAGCTCTTCCTCGAGCACGAGGATCCAGGCCACGCGCGCCACGTCGAGCAGGTGCGCAAGCCCGTGGCGGCAGAAGCGGCGATCGCGCTCGGCCTCCTCGATAACCGCAAGCTCCCGGCAAAACATCGGGTGCCCAAGGATCGCGTCCGCGCGCTCCATGCTAGGAAGGCTGTTCATACGGAGCGGCGCCTAGCGGCCGAGCATGGCGAAGAAACGCCGCTCGAGCTCGGGATCGCTCTCAAAGACGCCGCGGCGCGCGAGCGTCACGGTCTTGGTGCCGGGTTTCTGCACGCCGCGCATGGTCATGCACATGTGCTCCGCCTCCAGAAGGACGATCGCGCCCTCGGGGGCCAGGTGCTCCATGAGGGCGTCGGCGATCTGCGCGCAGAGCTGCTCCTGCAGCTGCAGGCGGCGCGCATAGACCTCGACGGTGCGGGCGAGCTTGGAGAGCCCCGCCACGCGGCCGTTCGGGATGTAGCCGATCGTGGCCTTGCCGTAAAACGGCAGCATATGGTGCTCGCACATGGAGTAGAAGGTGATGTCGCGCTCGATGACCAGGTCGCGCGAACCCACCGCAAACGTCTTGCTTAGATGCTCGGCGGCGCCTTGCTCCATGCCGCCCGCAAGCTCGCTCCACATGCGCGCCACGCGGTCGGGCGTCTCGACAAGGCCCTCACGGTCGGGATCCTCGCCGATACCCTCGAGGAGCATCCTTACGGCCGTCTTGACTTTTTGCTGGTCGACCATGCGGCCACGCCCTTCCTCACGTCTCGTTCGGGCCATGGTACCACGGCGCCGCGCGGCTCGCGCGCCCTACATGGAGTGCGTCGTGTAGACCTCGTCGTCGCACCAGAGCTCGACGGCATGCGCCAAGTCGACCCCTTCGCGCGCGGCCCGCTCGCGCGTGGCGTTCATGTCGATGACGCGCTGGTTGGAAGATCCGCGAAAGCGCAGCGAGATGTCGTAGAGATCCTGCACGAAGGGCCCGTCGACGAGCATGTCGAGACAGGCGAGCAGGCGGTCGGTCGCCTCGGTGTGATGCCGCGCTCCAGCCATGAGCTCGTCGAGCGCGTCGCCCGTATAGAGCCAGATGGTCTTGCCCGACCCTGCGGGATAGGCCGCGCGCACGCGCTCCACGAAGTCCACGAGCCCCGCCTGGTTCTCGGGCTCCATCGGCTCGCCGCCGAGAATCGTGAGCCCGTCGATGAACGGATGATTGAGGCTCTCGAGAATCTTGTCCTCGACCGCGTAATCGAAGAGCTCCCCCGCCGCAAAGTTCCACGCAACCTCGTTAAAGCAGTTCTTGCACCCGCGCCGGCATCCGCTCACAAACAGCGACGTGCGAACCCCCTCGCCGTTGGCGATATCAAAGTATTTGATGTTGGCGTAGTTCACGAGCACTCCCCGAGCAAGCAGTATCAGTCATACAAAGTAGACCAAACATCAAGACATTACTCAATATGGGCGCAAAAGTCAGCGAGAGAATCCCGTCTCAAGCTAAGTAGACTCAGCCCGACGGTGCCCGGGCCTTTGCTCGATATGAGTTCCGCACGAACAGGAGGCGCCGTCCCGATGCAACAAATCGGAACTCGATGTGGGCGCAAAAGTCAGCGAGCGACCCTGGGGTGCCACGGATAGCCCCGAAGCAAGCCGGGATAGGGCTCATGCCCATCCCGGCGCAGCTGAGCGGCTAGGCGGGGTGCACCAGGGCCGCGCAGCGTCGGCACATCCGCCGTTCGGTAGAACGGCGGAACCTAAAGATGGAGAACGCGGTCGCGGATCTCTTCGGTGCGGCCCTGGTTCCAGAACTGCGTTCCGATGTAGCCGCAAGTGCGGCGCGCCACGTTCATCTTCTCCTGGTCGCGGTTGCCGCAGTTGGGGCACTCCCACACGAGCTTGCCGTCGTCCTCCACGATCTGGATCTCGCCGT
>CAVDTO010000268.1:0-2146 GCA_963611895.1 bacterium | reverse complement strand
TCTTCGAGGAGTTCAAGGGCACCGGCAACATGGAGCTCAAGCTCGACCGCGACCTCGCCGACCGCCGCATCTTCCCGGCCATCGACCCGGTCGCCTCGGGCACGCGCAACGAGGACCTGCTGGTCGACGAGGCCATGCGCCCGTTCGTGTGGGGTATCCGCCGGATTCTCGCCAACATGAACAACACCGAGCGCGCCGCGGCGTCGTTCATCAAGGGCCTCAAGAACACCGACTCCAACCAGGAGTTCCTCATCCGCACGGCCAAGAAGGCGCAGGACCTGTAAGGGGCCTGCCGGCTGGCGGCCCGGTTCTGGGCTGGTCGATTGCCGCTGAGCCTGCTTCGTGCGCCATGTTTTGTGCGACTTGCCCC
Source organism: bacterium (assembly GCA_963611895.1). Lineage (GTDB taxonomy): Bacteria > Actinomycetota > Coriobacteriia > Coriobacteriales > Coriobacteriaceae > Collinsella. The sequence goes on along the minus strand of CAVDTO010000268.1, from coordinate 1,776 downwards.
GCTTTCCCTCACACGGGAGGCGGGGCTTTCTTTTTCGAGCGTTTGCAAGTGGGCGAGCTGTCGGGCCGTTAACTTCGCTTGCTTAACCTGGTGCAGGCGAGCGCTTGGGGCCTTTGTCCAGGCGCGCTTGTGGTCGCATCTGCCGGCGGCATGGCGCAAGTGGACATTTCGTTGCCATGGCAGCCGTTCGGTCAAAGGCGCTACTCCGATCCTCGACCTCAACATCCGCCATCTTTAATTCGCTCGTGTCCGCCTGCGCCCGCGGCCGTGGTCTTTCCGTAAGGCTTGCCGCCCGCGCCGCCCGACATGCGACAATAGCGCACGTTGTACCGTATGTTTCACCGCGCCGGGGCACGCCCGGCGCACGCGAAATCGGAGTTGTTATGGCGGAATTCATCTACCAGATGTATCAGGCGCGCAAGGCGCACGGCGAGAAAGTCATCCTCGACGACGTGACCCTCAGCTTCTACCCGGGCGCCAAGATCGGCGTCGTGGGCCCCAACGGCATGGGCAAGTCGACCCTGCTCAAGATCATGGCCGGCATCGAGGAGGTCTCCAACGGCGAGGCGCGCCTCACCCCGGGCTACACGGTGGGCATCCTTCAGCAGGAGCCGCCGCTCGACGACGACAAGACCGTCATCGAGAACGTGCGCATGGCGTTCGGCGACATCCTCGCCAAGGTCGATCGCTTCAACAAGATCGGCGAGGAGATGTGCGACCCCGACTGCGACATGGACGCCCTCATGGCCGAGATGGGCCGCCTGCAGGACGAGATCGACGCCGCCGACGGCTGGGATATCGACTCCAAGCTCGGCCAGGCCATGGACGCCCTGCAGCTGCCCGACTCCGACATGCCCGTGAACGTGCTCTCGGGCGGCGAGCGCCGTCGCGTGGCGCTCTGCAAGCTGTTGCTCGAGGCTCCCGACCTGCTGCTCCTCGACGAGCCCACCAACCACCTCGACGCCGAGTCGATCCTCTGGCTCGAGCACTTCCTCCACAACTACACCGGCGCCGTGCTCGCTGTCACGCACGACCGCTACTTCCTCGACAACGTCGCCGAGTGGATTTGCGAGGTCGATCGCGGGCACCTCTACCCCTACAAGGGCAACTACTCCACCTATCTCGAGACCAAGGCCGCGCGCATCGAGGCGCAGGGCAACCGCGACGCCAAGCTCGCCAAGCGCATGGAGGCCGAGCTCGAGTGGGTGCGCAGCTCGCCCAAGGCGCGCCAGGCCAAGAACAAGGCCCGCCTTGCCCGTTACGAGGAGATGGAGGCCGAGGCCCGCGCGAGCCAGAAGCTCGATTGGACCGACATCCGCATCCCCGTGGGCCCGCGCCTGGGCAACAAGGTGCTCGAGGCCAAGCACCTGCACAAGGAGTTCGACGGCCGCGTGCTCATCGACGACCTCTCGTTCACCCTGCCGCGTAACGGCATCGTGGGCGTGATCGGCCCCAACGGCGTGGGCAAGACGACGCTCTTCAAGACCATCGTGGGCCTCGAGCCGCTCACCTCGGGCGAGCTCGAGATCGGCGAGACCGTCAAGATCAGCTACGTTGACCAGAACCGCGCAGGTATCGACCCCGACAAGAACCTGTGGGAGGTCGTCTCCGACGGGCTCGACCACATGATGGTGGGCGAGACCGAGGTGCCGAGCCGCGCCTACGTGGCGAGCTTTGGCTTTAAGGGCCAGGACCAGCAGAAGCGCGCCGGCGTGCTCTCGGGCGGCGAGCGCAACCGCCTGAACCTGGCGCTCACGCTCAAGCAGGGCGGCAACC
>CAVDTO010000267.1:0-2171 GCA_963611895.1 bacterium | reverse complement strand
CATTAACAACTCCTAAACCCTATCTACTTGCTGCTCGCTACCCAGCGATCCCATATGGGGCACGTCTCCCAGCCATCCTTAAAACCCATGCGCTGCAAATCCTGTGGCGAACGCGTTTTAAGCAGTGCGAACAGCCTTTCTCTCCATGCCGTGCTCGGTGCCGCGACCTCAAGCATGTGCGAGAGAATCGTGAGCATGCCGAACATTTTATCGGGCTTCACCTGGTAAGGCTCATGCCACCTGGGATCGCCTTTCTTGCGAGGAAACTTAGGCTTGGTACCCAAGGTCCTATTCCATAACCTCCCGTGATGAGCACAGATATTCCTCACGGTGTTAAGCGCCACCAGCCAAGAATCCATAACCTTGGGCTCTATGCCAAAAGATCGCGAAATAGTCTTACGGATATCGCCAGGCGCACCCCGATAAAGGGTGACCATCATTCCAAAGTCCATGAGGTTCACCAAGACCCAATATGGCGGCAGCTCACGTTCATCGCCGTAAGTAGCCTTAAAATGCAGGGCAAAAGGCTCACGGGATCGGTCATGTGCGTTTTGGCAGCGCCTTAACAGTTTCTCGTAAGCTTCTGCACTCAAATTAGGCAAGTTTGCCGAATCGCTATAGCCAAAAGGCCCGCCCGCTTTTGCGAGCTCGTAGGCAAGCTGGGTGCGCAAATACACTTCGACGCGCTCGACGGCGTCAAGCGTGACGAGTCTAAACTGCCTATCGAACGTGTAAAGGTCCCATACCCTCTCAAGCGTGGTGCCATCGCGGAAGGTGTCGTCGTCGAATTTAAAGATGTGCCAGTACCCGCTCAAGCGGTAGTAGCCCACATCTTGAAGTCGCTGAATAAGCTCGCTGCGGTTGGCATGCATGCCGCGGGACATAAGAAGGTCGGCTTGCTCCTCGAACGTTCTAAAGGGCTTTTCGTACTTCATGTCATAGCCCCTCAAAACAAAAAACCCGCCAGTTGAGCATCGTTGAGAGGCCGGCGGGTCTACTGGTTGGAAGTATACCCGCAAGACAGCGAAGCGCAGCGTGGCATTTAGGCGAACGGCCGTCAGGCATGGCAAATCTCCTTAATCTCTCCGGTAACCCGGTCAAGCTCCTTCTCGATGCGCTTGAGCTCCATCCGCAGTTTCGCCGACTCGTTGAGCGTCAGGTCACGGTCGTGCCTCCTCGTGCGCACGTCGGCCACCTGCGCCGCAAGCCCGTCGCGTTGGGCGATGAGCGCGTCCAGCCGCTCCCGGTCCCGCTCGGCGCACGCGGGGTAGAACCCCAGCGCCGGCACGGCGCGCGAGAGCCGCACGTTCCAGGCGATGCCCCGCAGGTACGAGAGCAAATCGCCCTGCGGCAGCCGCCCGAAGGCAAGCGCCTCCCTAAAGGGCGCGAGCTCCTCGGCCTCCAGGTCGATGCCGCCCGTGTTCTGCACCTCGTCCACAACCGTGGCACCCTGCTCGGCCAGGTTCCGGCGCGTGACGGCCACCGATATGCAGGCCTCGCCGCGCCCGCCGAAGAGAATCACCGTCGGGTTGGGGAAGCACTTGTGCAGAAGGCGCGCCACCTCGGCGTAGGCGGCCGTGGACCCCGCCATCTCGCAGCGCAGGAAAACGACGCTCTGGATGTCGCGCTCGGCGTCCACGGTCGGCGGGATGCGGGCGGTCGTGCGCTGCACGGTGGCGAAGAGCGCAAGCGCGCTCACGCGGTCGAGCACCTTCTGCTCGGTCTTGGTCAGAAGCGCCTGCCGGGTTATCGCCGTCTTGGGTATGCGCTTGTCGCCCGCGAGGGCAGCCTCCGGCAAACAGAGGACGTCGTTCCACCTAAACCCGCTCATCGCAGCACCGCGAAGCTCACGAGGGAGTAGTCGTCGAAGCCCAGGCTCGTGCCGGTGCCCACCTCTCCCAGGCTGAACAGGCTCTCGATGCCCTGCTCCTGCTGCACGCCGCCGACGGCGGCCACCACCTTGTCCAGAAGGTCGGTGTAGGCATCCATGCGCTCGCCGTCGCGCGTCTCGCGGTTGAACCTGTCGCACAGCTCCGCCAGCGGCTCGGGATGCCCGGCGCAGCAAGCGCGCATGATGTCCAGCGCCTGCTTGGGCTGGGTGTGCTTGGTCATGGTTGAGCCATCGGCCGCCACGTAGGCGTTGTAGTATGGGAAGGTCGGGTTGGTGTCGC
>CAVDTO010000266.1:0-2173 GCA_963611895.1 bacterium | reverse complement strand
CATCATCATGTTCGTCGTGGTGGTGAACTCCGTGCTCGGCGTGGTCCAGGAGGCCAAGAGCGAGGAGGCCCTCGAGACCCTGCAGGAGATGAGCGCAGCGCAGAGCAAGGTCATGCGCGACGGCAAGCTCGTGCACCTGCCGAGCTCCGAGCTCGTGGCCGGCGACATCGTGCTGCTCGAGGCCGGCGACTCCGTGCCGGCCGACTGCCGCGTGCTCGAGAGCGCCAGCATGAAGATCGAGGAGGCCGCGCTCACCGGCGAGTCCGTGCCGGTGGAGAAGCACGCCGACGCCATCGCGCTCGCCGAGGGCGCCGACGACGTGCCGCTCGGCGACCGCAAGAACATGTGCTACATGGGCTCCACCGTGGTCTACGGCCGCGGCCGCGCCGTGGTGTGCGGCACCGGCATGGACACCGAGATGGGCAAGATTGCCGGCGCCCTCGCCGAGGCCAAGGAAGAGCTCACGCCGCTCCAGGTCAAGCTCGCCGAGCTCAGCCGCATCCTCACCATCATGGTGATCGTCATCTGCGTCGTGATCTTCGGCGTCGACATCGTGCGCCACGGCGTGGGCAACGTGCTCGCCGACCCCACGGCCCTGCTCGACACCTTTATGGTGGCCGTCTCGCTCGCCGTGGCCGCCATCCCCGAGGGCCTCGTGGCCGTCGTGACCATCGTGCTCTCGCTCGGCGTGACCAAGATGGCGCGTCGTCAGGCGATCATTCGCAAGCTCTCGGCCGTGGAGACGCTCGGCTGCACGCAGACCATCTGCTCCGACAAGACGGGCACGCTCACCCAGAACAAGATGACCGTGGTCAAGCACGAGCTCGCCGCCCCCGAGGAGAAGTTCCTCGCCGGCATGGCCCTTTGCTCCGACGCCACGTGGGACGAGGAGGTCAGCGAGGCCCAGGGCGAGCCGACCGAGTGCGCGCTCGTGAACGACGCCGCCAAGGCGGGCATGACCGGTCTTGCCGAGGAGCACCCGCGCGTGGGCGAGGCCCCGTTCGACTCCGGCCGCAAGATGATGTCGGTCGTGGTGGAGACCCTCGACGGAGAGTACGAGCAGTACACCAAGGGCGCGCCCGACGTGGTGATCGGCCTGTGCACCCATATCTACGAGGGCGAGAAGATCGTGCCGCTCACCGACGAGCGCCGCGAGCAGATCCTCGCCGCCAACAAGGCGATGGCCGACGAGGCCCTGCGCGTGCTCGCGCTCGCGAGCCGCACCCATAAAGAGGTCCCGGCCGACTGCACGCCCGCCGCGCTCGAGCACGACCTCGTGTTCTGCGGCCTCTCGGGCATGATCGACCCGGTGCGCCCGGAGGTGGCCGACGCCATCCGCGAGGCGCACGACGCGGGCATCCGCACCGTCATGATCACGGGCGACCACATCGACACCGCCGTGGCCATCGCGCGCGAGCTCGGGATCGTCGAGAGCCGCGAGCAGGCGCTCACCGGCGCCGACCTCGACCGCATGAGCGACGAGGAGCTCGACCGCCGCATCGAGGAGTTCGGCGTGTACGCGCGCGTGCAGCCCGAGCACAAGACGCGCATCGTTGAGGCCTGGAAGAGCCGCGACCAGATCGTGGCCATGACCGGCGACGGCGTGAACGACGCGCCCTCCATCAAGCGCGCCGACATCGGCATCGGCATGGGCATCACCGGCACCGACGTCACCAAGAACGTGGCCGACATGGTGCTCGCCGACGACAACTTCGCCACCATCATCCATGCCTGCGAAGAGGGCCGTCGCATCTACGACAACATCCGCAAGGTCATCCAGTTCCTGCTCTCGGCCAACCTCGCCGAGGTCTTCAGCGTGTTCATCGCCACGCTCATCGGCTTCACGATCTTCCAGCCCGTGCAGCTGCTCTGGGTGAACCTCGTGACCGACTGCTTCCCGGCGCTCGCGCTCGGCCTCGAGGGCGCGGAGGGCGACATCATGAGCCGCAAGCCGCGCAACGCTTCCGATGGCGTGTTCGCGGGCAACATGGGGCTCGACTGCATCGTGCAGGGCCTCATCATCACCGCGCTCGTGCTCGCGAGCTTCTTCGTGGGCGTGTACTTCGACATGGGCTACATCAACGTGGCCGACATGATCGCCGGCACCGCAGACGAGGAAGGCGTGATGATGGCGTTCATCACACTCAACATGGTCGAGATCTTCCACTGCTTC
>CAVDTO010000265.1:0-2174 GCA_963611895.1 bacterium | reverse complement strand
CGGTTGCTCCACCGTCCGCAGCAGCGACGCCTATGGCCTTGAGATGCTCCTCGTCAAGCTCTCCTTCTTGGATCAGGTAATCGATCGCGCGGTAAATCTCGGGTGCGACCTTCAGCGCCGCGCTGATCGCCGCGGCGCTTGCCCCGGCCTTCAACGAGGACTCCAAAATGGCTTTGCTCTCGACAAGCTGCTGCGCCGTCAGGCCGTCGTCTGCGGGGTCGAGATTTTCCTTGTTCGAGACCTTGATCGCCTTGTCCCTCATCTCGGCGTTGGTCGCAGCTCGGCCTTCGACCCCGTTCTTGGCCTCGATTCTGTCGGTAAGGTTTTCCCGAACCTTGCTCCAACGTTTCACCTCGGCATCCAGTCCACGCCCCTTGGCGCTCTCGAGGCGTTTCGTTGCATACTGCCTAGCAGCCTCCAACTTATCCGACGGCACCAGCCCCCTCATGTCGGCATACAGCAGATCGTCCGGCCCCTTACCCTCGAAGCCCTTCGCTTTCGCCCACTCGTCAAAGCTGAGGTCCTGGTACTTTTTCGCTCTTGAGGAATATGAGTCTCTAAGGGTGGTTCCGAGCTTCCGGGCTATGTTCTTGGGGTCTGTGAGGAACTTAAGCTGATAGAGGTCATCTCCCCAGGCAGCATCCGCAGAGCCTAGGTCGTGAGAGTCGAGCCTCGAGCCTTTGGGGGTAACCCTTTTCACGGCGGCATCGATATTGGCGGTCCCGAAGGCCCATTCTTCAGCGAGGAAGCCTTTCAGGGACTCCTGCGCTCTCGCGCTGTTCTTGTAGTGGTCGTACGAGTTCATCGCAGAGTAGAGCTCCTCGATTGCTCCCTCTACGTCGTTGATCCATTTTGCCGAGTCCGTGCCGAAGAAGACACCGAGCCCGTTTAGAGCCACGAACTCGTAACCGCGGTCGAAGTCGTTCATGCTTACGCCTCTGCGAAGTCCTTGAGCTTCTCCGAGTAGAATCGCTTGATTGCGTATTGGTAGCGCTGCTCGCGGATCTCCCCGGCCTTCCTCTGGATCGTTATCGCCTGATTGACACCGCTTGCCCCGTCCGCCGCCATCTTGCCGACCGCCTTGGCGAGCCCGAAGAGCGGATTGGGCTCGCTGGGCTCCTCGGCAGCGGCGTCCTCGCCGGGCCTCAGTTCCGCGAGCAGGTCTTCGAAGTCCTGCCCGCACTCCCTTGCCCTTTCCAGGAACTCCCAGTACCCTTCCTTCGACGGAGGCTCGGTGTTCACCGTGATGCACGCGTGGTTGCCGCTAACGCCGATGTAGACCCCGTCTTCGTCAACGGCATCCTTGTTCTCATACCGGATGGCGGAGATGTAATCGTCCGACCCCTTCGGCCACCCCACGAAAACGATCTTTTGGGACGAGGTCATCGGCGTCTGGCCGAACTGCTCTTCATTGAAGATCGACGCTTCGATGCTGCCGTCGACGGGGCCGACGACGCGATCCTCTTGGTCGTCATTGGAGCCGATCATGTTGTAGAGCAACTTCGAGAACTTCCCGGTATCGGACGCCTCAACTATGAGGATCGATTCAGCTGTGTTGAACATTGGCAACCTATCTCGCAGGGGTCATTACGCTGCGATTATACCGCCGGCTTCGATAGGCGAATTCAGTGCTCAACTGAATCGGCTGATAACGAGCGTTAGAAGGTCGCTCCTTCGGGTTTTACCAGAGACGCGAAACGGGGCCACAGCGAGCTGCGGTCCCGTTTTCACTTAGAGTCCTGAAGTCTGTCGTTCGCTAGCGGTCTTTGTCGGCTGCGGTTTCCTCCTCGTGCGCAAGCCAATCATCGTCGTGCATGGAGCCGACGCGCACGCAGCAGTAGGCCACGAAGGTGCAGAAGCCGGCCCAGATGCCGATCGCGAACAGCACGATGCTCATCTCTCCGCCTCCGTCGCGTATACGATCGTCCTGGAGTTGCTGGTCTCGTAGGAGCAGGGCAGAACGCGAAGACCTGTTTACCGGGCTCGATGTCGCCGAGGGCCACCTCGCCGACGACCGATTGCGAACAGCTCCATCCGCTTCGACGCGGTGGACATGATGGTACTCGGCGACAGCAGGGCGCTGCTGAGGCACCACATCAACTGCTCCTGGCGAAGGGCGCCTTCTACAGGAACATCGCCATGTAGACGGGCAGATAGCTCACCGGCCCGTCGAC
>CAVDTO010000264.1:0-2185 GCA_963611895.1 bacterium | reverse complement strand
CACCGCCTTCGGTCGCCTGCCGGCGCCCTCGGCAGCTCGCTACAAACGCTCCGCGCTTGCTTAACGCTCGCTCCTTCTCAGGTTCAAGTCCCTGTAATGGGCCCAAATAAAAAAGGTCCCCATTGCTGGGGACCTCGATTTCAAAATGGTGCGGGCGAAAGGACTTGAACCTTCATGGGGTTGCCCCCATACGGACCTGAACCGTACGCGTCTGCCAATTCCGCCACGCCCGCGTGCCGTTAAATAGTAACCAAACGCACCGGGCGATTCAAGAAAAACTTTCCTAATTCTCGGCGACCAGGTGAATGGCGAAGCCGCCGACCTCGCGCTTGAAATACACGAGCTTGGTGGTGCCGTCGGGGTTGAGGGCGCGGCTCTCCTCGTTGACCTCGAACCCGCGCGCTGCGAACCAGGCCTCGGCGGCGGGGAGGTCGTTCACGCCGAAGCCGATATGCCCATGCGTGCCGCGGCCGTTCTGCTTCATGGTCTCGACGAGCGTGTCGTTGAAGTACGAAACCGGGGTCTCGATGGAAGGCAGGTTCATGAGTTGGGCGAACAGGTCGGCGATCTCGCGCGCCTCGTCGGGGTTGGCGGCGTTGATGCCCACGTGGGCAACGTGCAGGCCGAACAGCTCCACAGGGTTCTCGTTAGCGGAAGTCATGGTGTCCCCTCTCGCGCCCGCGGCCGCGCGTGCGGCGCCGAGCTTGCATATGGCGAATGGTAGGGGCGGTGGGACTCGAACCCACAATCCTTGCGGCCGAAGATTTTAAGTCTCCTGCGTATGCCAATTCCGCCACGCCCCCATATGCCGCAAGAGTCTAGCACACGGCCCGGTTGCGGCCGGTCTAGCCGGGTGCGGCCGGTTTGCGCCCGAAATGCAGCCCGGTTAAATCCGACTTGGCCGAACTGGGCCTAGCTGAGCTCGGGCGTCCAGCCAATCGTGGTGGGCTGGCCGTCGAGAACCTCGTTGATGGTCGCGGCCATGCCGGCAAGCAGACTGTTCTCGCTCACGGTGAGGGTGCTGTAGCCGCCCGTGCGCATGAGCGCGCGGATGACGAGCGCGCCGGCGAGGATCACGTGGGCACGCTTGGGCTGGATGCCCGGCAGGCCGGCGATCTGCTCGGCGGTGAGGCCGCTCATGACCTCGATGGCGCGCTCGACCTCGGCAAGCGAGAGCTCGTGCAGGTGCACGAAGGTCGGGTCGTAGGTCTTGAGCTCGTGAACCATGGCCACAAGCGTCGTGACCGTGCCGCCCACGGCAACCAAGCGCTCCGGGCGTGAGGCAGCGGGGACGGTGGCTTGGGCGGGAGACGAGCTAACGCTCTCGGAAGAAGGCGCGTCGGAGCTGGCGGAATCATTGCCCTTGCTCACGACAGGGGCAGCGCTGGACGCAACGTGATCATCGCCCACGCCTTCAGAAGAAGCCGCGTCGGGACCGACGGGTTCGTTGCTCTCGCTCACACTCACGAAAGAAGCGCCAGCGGAAGCATCCGCAGCGCCGTCATCATCGACGCTCGCACCCACGCCCTCGCCCGCAGCCCGCTCGTTCCAATACGCGGCGAACTGTTCCTCGGCCCAGGCGGAGGCCGCCTCGATCTGCTCGGGCGCGGCCGGGTCGCTCGCGAGGAACTTCTCCGTCACGCGACGGCAGCCGATGTCGAGCGAGCGCACGCCGTCGAGCTCGAACGCAGGGGGCTCCACCGCATAGGTGCCGCTGGCGAGCTCGGTGGAACCGCCGCCCGAGTCGGCCACCAAGATGCGCTCGCCCTCAAAGTCGTGCGCCACGCCAAAGAACGTGAGGCGCGCCTCGGTGGTACCGGCAATGACCTGCGGCTTGAGCCCCAGCTCGCGCAGGCGGCTGAGCAGGCCCTCGGCGTTCTCGGCGTCGCGGGCCGCGCTCGTGCAGGTGGTGCACACGCACTCGGCGCCGAACGCGCGCGCTTCCTCAACAAAGCCGGCACACGCCGTGGCGACGCGCTCAACCGCCGCCGCACAAAAGCGCCCGGTGGCGTCCACGCCCTCGCCCAAATCGGTTATCTCGGTATGCTTGCGCGAGCTCAAAATGGCGCCGCCGCGCACCTCGGCCAAAACCAGGCGCGACGAAACCGTGCCCAGGTCGATGGCGGCGATCCTATAGGTCTGCTTGGGGTTGGACACAAGGCCCTCCTAGCTCTGCGACGCGGTG
>CAVDTO010000263.1:0-2191 GCA_963611895.1 bacterium | reverse complement strand
ACACGCGGTCGGGCTGCTCGGCGTCGATGGCGCGCATGAGGCGCTCGGCCCAGTAAGCGGAGCCGTGGATATCGGAAGCGATGAGGAACTTCATGGGTTGGGTCCTTTCTAGACAGCGAAAGACCCGTCCATTGTCCATCAAAACCGGCCGGGCGAAGCGCCGGATGCGGCAGGCCATTCACGTAAAGCGGCGGCAACGGGGCGCCATGGTGTGGGACGGATTGGGCAAGATGCCGAGGTCAGCCTGGCATCTCCCCTATTCAAATTATTGCCAGGCCTTGGGCAGGGTGCCGAGAGAGCCGTGTCAGCACAGCCGCGCGGCCGCTCAACCGCGCTGCCGCCCGTCCGCTCAGAGGTCCTGCCCCTGGTTGAGCGCGGCCTGCATGATGCGTTGCAGCGGAATGTCGTTCTCGCGGGCGAGGCGGGCGCAGTCCTCGTACTCGGGAGCGCGGCGCTCCGAGCCGTCGGGGAGCGTGGCGACCTTTACGGAGACCTCGCCCCACGGCGTCGCCGCGCGCTCGAAGCGTCGCTCAAGGCAGGTGCGCTCCATGCGCTGACGGCGGATGCCGTTGGTGGTGGTCTCGGCAAAGACGATGTTCTGTAGCGGCTCCACGTCTGCCTCGGCGCAGATCACCTGGAGCTGCCAGGCCGGGCGCCCCTTTTTGCAGTAGGCCGGCAGCCAGTGGACCTCGCGGGCACCGACCTCGCGCAGGCGCTCCGCCGCGTAGGCGAGCACCTCGGGCATGGCATCGTCGATCTCGCATTCGAGCTTGACGACCTCGGCGGGAGCGTCGGTCTCGGTTGAGAGCCCGGGGGTGCCGACTGCGTGCTGGGGCTCGGCAACATGGGTAGCGTCGGCGATGCAGGATGAAACGGCAGCGCCGCCCTGCGCGCACTGTGGCTCGCAGCTTGCCGAGAACGACGACTCGGTGGCAGCAGGGCGCATTGAGCCGGCACCGTGCGGCGCCTGCAAAGCCTCGGAACCGCAGCCCTCGCTCCGACCAACCGGGCACGCCCGGGGCTGCTCGCGAATGAACATCGCGCGCAAGATGGACGGGTGCTCGTAGGTGCGCTTGCCGGCACCGAGGCCCACGGCCTCCACCACGTAGCGCTCCGGCAGGGCGAGCTCCGGCTCGAGCGCAGCGACGATAGCCGCCCCCGTGGGCGTGACCAGCTCGCCCTCCACCTCGCACGACGACAGCGGCAGGCCATGCGCCATGCAGATGTTAAGCGTGGCCGGAACGGGCACGGGGATGACGCCGTGCTGGCAGCGGATGGTCCCGCACCCGTCAGTAAGCGCGGGCACGACGGCACGCGTGATGTTCAAGTGGTCGACGAGCACCGCGGCGGAGACGACGTCGACGATGGAATCCACGGCGCCGACCTCGTGGAAGTGGACCTGCTCAACAGGCAACCCGTGGGCCTTTGCCTCGGCCTCGGCAACGATGTGGAACGTGCGCTTGGCGAACGCGCGGGCCGCCGGCGTGAGCGCAGCAGTATCGATGATCGCCTCGATGTCGGCAAGGTTGCGGTGCTCGTGGGCATGGGTATGGGCGTGAACATGGGAGCTTTCGTGGGCGTAGGCACGCTCCTGAGCGCAATGCCCTTCGCCGGCGCAAGCCGAAGCATGGTCGCCCTTGCCCGCTTGAGCCGCATGGGCATCCGTCTCGCAAGCAGAGGCGCCTCCGCTCGCATGTTCATGCGCATGCCCATGCTCGTGTCCATGCAGATACGCCATGTCATGATCGTGGCCATCGTGCTCGGCGTCGAGCTCAACGTCGAAGTCGCAGCAGTCGATGCCCGACTTGCTCACGCGCGAAACCCGCACGTCAAAGCCCTGCACGGGCAGACTCTCCAACGCTTTGCGCACGGTAGCCTCAGCGGCCTCTCCCCCAAGGTCGAGCAATGCGGCCACGAACATGTCGCCCGCGATACCGCTCGCGCAATCCAGGTAGAGCGTCTTGCCCGGCTCACGATTCGAAACTCCGCCGTTGCGTCCCTCGTGATCGGACTCGCGAACCCCGCGCGGTTCATCAGCCACGTGCACGGTATCGGCCGCCTCGACATGAGCATCCCCGCCGCGGGCTCCGTCAACAGCCCGCAAATTCTCGCTCAAAGAACTCGCTCCCATCATTCCGCTTGCCACCGCTCAGCCCTCCTTGCCGGGAAGATGGTTGATGAGCGAGGCCTG
>CAVDTO010000262.1:0-2193 GCA_963611895.1 bacterium | reverse complement strand
GAGTACTTGTGGTTCTGCGGCGCGATCTGGTTGTGCTCAACGAGGTCGGCGACGATCTGGTAGAGGTAGGTGTTGATGCGCTGGTTCACCTTGAAGCCGAGGCGCAGCTGCACCTTGAAGAGGAAGTCGGTGTCGAAGTCGTTGACGATGTACTCGTGCGTGAACGGCTCATCGGTCACCTGGACGTTGAGGAAGTAATACGCCTTCGCGCGCTTGGGCTGCTTGTCCAGGATCGAGTAGAGGATGTCGCGGTCGAGCTTGTCGATGGACGAGTCGTTGGTGAGGAACACCAGGTTGTCCGCGAGGTAGGGCACCTCATCGTCGTGGCAGAGCTCGAAGAGCTGGTCGAGGTACTTGTCGACCGGCAGGAACACCGTCTGCGTCCGCTCGACGGCGGTGCCGCGGCGCCAGGTGTACATGACCACGAAGAGGATCGCGGCGAGGATGATCATCACGTAGCCGCCGTCGAGGAACATGGTGAGGCACGAGGCGAAGAAGCACAGCTCGATCGCGCCGAACACCACGGCAAAGAGCGCGGCGCCGGCCTTGTGCTTGAGGATGCCGGCGATGTAGCTCGTGAGCAGCGTGGTGGTCATGAGCATGGTGACGGTGATCGCCAGGCCGTAGGCGCTCTCCATGCGCTCGGAGGTCTGGAACAGCAGCACGATGAGGATGCAGCCCACCCACATGATGTTGTTCACCATGGGGATGTAGAGCTGGCCCTTGGTGTCGCTCGGGTAGTGCACGCGCATGTGCGGCATGAGGTCGAGGCGCGTGGCCTCCGAGACGAGCGAGAACGAGCCGGTGATGAGCGCCTGCGAGGCGATGATGGCCGCCACGGCCGAGAGCACGATGGCGAACGGGCGCAGGAACTCGGGGAGCATCATGTAGAAGGGGTTGAGCGTGTCGAGCGCGAGCATGGCGGGGTCGCTCGCATGGGCGAGCAGCCAGGCGCCCTGGCCGAGGTAGTTGAGGATGAGCGTGAGCTTGACGAGCGGCCAGGAGGCGTAGATGTTGCCCTTGCCCACGTGGCCCATGTCGGAGTAGAGGGCCTCGGCGCCGGTGGTGGCCAGGAACACGAAGCCGAGCACCATGATGCCCGAGTGGTTGACGGGCGAGATGAGGAACATGATGCCGCGGACGGGGTTGAGCGCGCGCAGGATGCCCGGGTTGCCGACCATGTTGTAGAGGCCCGCGCCGCCCAGGAACAGGAACCAGAAGGTCATGATCGGGCCAAAGAGCTTGCCGATGCTCGACGTGCCGGCGCGCTGCATGGCGAACAGCCCGCAGACGATGAGGATGGTGATGAGCATGACGTTGGTCTGGCCGTCGCCCAGCAGCTGGTGGCCGAGCGGAATGGTGCGCAGGCCCTCGATGGCGGTGGTGACCGTGACGGCGGGGGTGAGGATGCCGTCGGCGAGCAGGGCCGCGCCGCCCACCATGGCGGGCAGGATCAGCCACGGGGCCACCTTGCGCACGAGGCTGAACAGGGCGAAGATGCCGCCCTCGTTGTGGTTGTCGGCCTTCATGGCAATCAGCACGTACTTGACGGTGGTCACGAGGGTCATGGTCCAGATGACGAGCGAGAGCGCGCCGAGGATCATCTCCTCCGAGATGCTTGCGAGGCCGCCGTTGTTGGCGACGATCGACTTGATCGTGTACATGGGGCTCGTGCCGATGTCGCCGTAGACGACGCCGAGCGTGACGAGCATCATGCCGAGCGAGACCGGGATGGCGCGGTTGCCCCCGCGGCCGTTCTCGGCGTTCACCTTGCCGCGCTTGGCCGAGTCGACGTGCGCCTCTTCGGTGCGGCGCACCTGAGCGGCCTGCTTCTCCATGGACTCGATGTCGTTCGCGATGCGCTCGTGGCGCTCGCCGATGCGAGTCTCTAGATCTTCTCTGGACACCTGAACTCCTTGCCTAGGCACCATTTATATAAAGCAACAGGGTATCTTGGCACTACGTGGGGTTTTACACAAGCGAGGAGTATGTAAGGGCTGCGGAATCGCGGCGGGCGGCTGCGCAATGGGCGTAGGGACTGCGCTTTGCGGGCCGTGAGGACGGGCACGACGCGCTGGCTGCCCGCGGACTGCGTGCCGCCGCTCCGCTCAGCCCGTGCCGCTCACCGTCGGGTTGGACGGTGCGTATGGTTCGGCCTCGCCTATATATAGGGGAGAGTTCTGGCGGCGCACG
>CAVDTO010000261.1:0-2205 GCA_963611895.1 bacterium | reverse complement strand
AGTGGGCCGCCGAGGCCGAGGTTTCCGCGCAGGTCGAGCTCGAGTCGGAGGAGGCTGCCCGCGTGAATGCCGCGCGCGATGCTGCGATGGCCTCTCTCGGCGGCTTCCGCCCGAACATCGAGACCATGGCCGCCCCTGTGGCCGCGGAACCCGCTGCTCCCGAGGCCGCGGAGGCCGTCGAGGTGCCCATGGCCGACTACTCGGGCCACGAGAACATGTGGGCCGCCGCGCTCGACATCCTCGCCGAGGACGAGCCGGCTTCGAGCGCCTCTTCCGAGACCGTCGTCATGAGCGCCGACGCACTCGCTGCTTGCGCCGAGCAGGCTGCGTCCACCGCGAACGACGCCAATAACGGCAAGGTCGCGCCCGACGACACCGCCTCCTTCGTGCGGTCGCGCTACGAGTACCTGTCGCTGATCAACGGCGGCACGAACCCGTTCATGCAAGCGGCCGCCCAGGCTTAAAGGACCGCTTGTGCGCGTATCCAAGCCGTGGGCGATCGCCACGGTGCTGCTCGTCTGCCTTATCTGGGGCAACTCGCTTGTCCCCGGAACCGGCAGCGGCAGCCTGAGCCTCACCGTTCTGAGCGTCCTGCGCGGCGCGCTCGGGGCCGTGGGGCTTCCGTATGCCTGGCTCACCAACTTTATCGTGCGCAAGTGCGCGCACTTTAGTGAGTACCTGCTGTTGGGCCTCTGCATGAGCAACGCGCTCGACGCACATCGGGTGCGCGAGTCCGGAACCTTCGTGCTCATCGCCGCCTTGCTCGTGGCCATCCCGTCGCTCGACGAGACCATCCAGCTCTTTGTGCCGGGGCGCGTGGGTGCGGTGACTGACGTCATGATCGACTGCTCGGGCGCTGCCGTGGGCGTGGCCCTGCATTGCCTGGCTAGGATGCTGAGGGAGAAAAACCGCAGCGCCGCTTAGCACTCACATTTCTTTTGATCTCAATAAAAACCCGCCCGCAGCTCATGAGGGAACTGCGGGCGGGTCTACGTTGCCTATAAGGCGGGCCTGTGCTTGCGTAGCGCGAAGCGGATGCTGACCGATGGGGGAGCGCCTACTCCTCGAGTGCCTGTGCGCCGAGGGCGAGACAGCCCATGATGCCCTGCTTGCCGTCAAGGCTGTTGTTCACGATGTACGTGTCGAGCTGCTCGGTGATCTGCGGCATGGCGATGTATCCGTTGAGGATCTCGGCCGCCTTCTTGCGCGCGAGCGGAACGATGGGCGTGTGGTCCGAGACGCCGCCGCCGATGATGACCTTCTGCGGGGAGTAGCAGAGGATGTAGGTGGCGAGCGCCTGGGCGAGGTAGCCGGCCAAGAGGTCCATGGCCTCGGCGTCCTCGGCGAGCTCGGAGGCGCGCTTGCCGCCCCAGCGCTTCTTGACGCCCGGGCCGGCGATGAGCCCCTCGAGGCAGTTGCTGTGGTAGGGGCAGCCGCTGTGCTCGCCGATGGTGTCGCGCGGGTCGCGGTTGACGAGGATGTGGCCGGCCTCGGGGTGCATCATGCCGTGCACGAGCTGGCCGTTCACGAGCACGCCCGCGCCCACGCCGGTGCCCACGGTGAGGTAGAGCACGTCGGTGAGGCCCTTGGCGCAGCCGAAGGTGGCCTCGCCCAGGCAGGCGACGTTAACGTCGGTGTCGTAGCCGCAGGGGACGTCGAGGCCCTTCTTGAGGGCGCCCAGCAGGTCGAAGTAGCGCCAGGCGGTCTTGGGGGTCTCGAGGATGGAGCCGTACTTGGGGTCGGCGGGGTTCACGGCGGTGGGGCCGAACGCGCCGACGCCCAGTGCTTCGATGCCCTTGCCCTGGAACCATTCGACGACCGCGGCGACCGTCTCCTCGGGCGTGGTGGTCGGGATCTCGTGGCTCTCCACGACCGTGCCGTCGGCATATCCGGTGGCGCACACCATCTTGGTGCCGCCCGCCTCGAGTGCGCCGATGAGCTTCTTGTCTGCCATAGGGTTTCCTTTCTCCCATAAGGCCTGTGACTTATGCTCCGCCCCCAGATCGTCGGGCGCGGACCGCTTGCTTTATTGTAGGCAAAGTGTGCCTTTCCCGAGGGCAAAGCGCGGCTTCGGCCTCGCTTGTTGCGCAATCTCCATTAAAGCGCCCCGCATATATAAGTAAAGCGCTTCTATCTATTTAAACGTCGCAGCAAGCATTTGTGTGCGTTTCAAGACCATAGTATAGATGAAACATATAGAACAGG
>CAVDTO010000260.1:0-2244 GCA_963611895.1 bacterium | reverse complement strand
GTCGATTGCCCTCGCGAGGGTTACCCGGTGCTTTTGTGGACCTTTTGGGCTGTGCTGTTTGCGCTTCCGGCGATGCACGATCGATACGGCTACATTCTCACGCTGCTGTTCGCCATCGCTTCTTTTGCGGACAAGCGTTTTGCGCCTTTCGTGATTGTGCTGGAGCTGCTCGAAACCGTTCTCTATCTCGCCTTCTTCTGGGGCGATGAGGCGGTGTTTTCCGTTCTTCCGCTTCCGGTGCTTTCTGCGGTCTACATCGTTTCCTTTATTTGCTGTACCGTTATGTTCGTTAAAGCTCCAAAGCTATTTGTTTCTCACGGGGCGCATTTTGCTCCCGCCGAGACGAATGAGGTTTAAATGACTGAGACTAGACCGGTTTCCACTGAGTCCGAGAACGCTTTGCCCCGCCTGTGCGTGGTCGTTCCTTGCTATAACGAGGAGGAGGTCCTCCCCGAGACGAAGAAGCGCCTGGGCGCCAAGCTCTCTTCGCTCATCGAGCGCGGCGCTATCGCGCCCACGAGCCGCGTGCTCTTCGTGAACGACGGCAGCCGCGACCGCACCTGGGAGCTCATCTGCGCCGCGCATGCGGAGAACGAGCTGTTCGGCGGCATCTGCTTCGCGCACAACCGCGGGCACCAGAACGCCCTCTACGCGGGCCTCATGTGCGCGCTCGAGCGCGGGTTCGACTGCTCGATTTCGCTCGATGCGGACCTTCAGGACGACATCGACGCCATCGACCAGATGCTCGCCGAGCACGCGGCCGGCGCCGAGATCGTGTTCGGCGTGCGCAACAACCGCGACACCGACACGGCGTTCAAGCGCAACACGGCCGAGGCGTTCTACGGGTTCATGCGCTGGCTCGGCGTGGAGATGGTCTCCGATTCCGCCGACTACCGTCTCATGGGCAAGCGCGCCCTGGCTGCCCTTTCCGAATATCGAGAGGTCAACCTCTTCTTGCGCGGCATCGTGCCGGCGCTCGGCTTCAAGACCGCCAAGGTCTACTACAAGCGCGGCGAGCGCTTTGCGGGCGAGTCCAAGTACCCGCTCGGCAAGATGGTCTCGTTCGCGCTCGAGGGGATCACGTCGTTCTCGGTCAAGCCCATCCGCTGGGTCACCGTGCTCGGCGCCGTCTTCATCTTCGTGAGCATCGCGATGTTCGTCTACGCGCTCGCGAGCATGGCGCTCGGCCATGTGGTGGCCGGCTGGTCGAGCCTCATGATCTCCATCTGGCTCGTGGGCGGCTTCACCATGCTTTCGCTCGGCATCGTCGGCGAGTACGTGGGCCGCATCTATCTCGAGGTCAAGGACCGCCCGCGCTACATCATCGCCGAGACGACCGAGGACGAGTAATCCGGCCACACTTGATGGCTGCTGCAATTATGGATAAGCCGCGCTCCGCAGAGCGGGCATGAGAAGGGGGCAGATGATGGGCAAGCATGGTTTTGACGGCAGCTGCTGCGAAGAGGCGGCAGAGGGCGTCGAGAGGCCCGCGGGCGTCTGGGAGCGTCTTTTGCTTTCCGAGGTTGCTGTTGCCTTCCTTTTGGCTCTCGTTCCGGCCGTGGTGCTGTGCCTGGTGCACGCACCTGTTTATGCCACGCCACCCGATGACTTCGTGCAGGAGCTCTTCGCGCGCGGTCAGTTCCAGGCTGCCTCGAGCACGCTTATGCCCTACACACTCGTGCTCGTGAGCGCTCCGCTCGCCGCCCTCTACAAGCTCGCTGCGCACGTGCCGTGGTATGCGCTGAACCTGCTCGCCCTCACGGTCATCTCGTTCGCTATTCTGTGGGGCGGCATCCTGCGCCTGCGCCTCAGCCGCGCTTGGCTCGTGATCGTCGGCGCGGTGGCGCTTTCCTGCGAGGTCCTCTGCGTGTGGTACTTCACCTACACCATCGTGGCCTTCCTCGCGCTGGCCGCAGGCCTCATGCTCATCATGCCGCGTGCCGTGTTTGGCGATGCCGGCAAGCCCAGCCTCTCGGACGTGGCGGGCCTTTTGCTTGTGGCTATCGGTTTCTCGCTGCGCCCCGAGTCGGGCCTTGCGGCGCTTGTGCTCTTTGCACCTTTCCTCGTCTACGCGCTTGTCCGTAGCCGCCGCGCCGGCACCCTGTTCTGCGCCCTTGCCGTGGTGCTTGTCATCGTTGCCTGCTACGCGGCCGGGCAGCTCGCCTACCGCACTACTGCCGGTTGGGAGGACTTCCCCAGTTATCTCGATGCAGGTCGCAAGGTGCTCGACACGCAGCAGATGAG
>CAVDTO010000259.1:0-2255 GCA_963611895.1 bacterium | reverse complement strand
CATGGTGGCAAAGCCGAACTCCTCGGCGCCGAGCAGGCACGCCACGGCGACGTCGGTGCCGTCCATGAGCTTGCCGTCGGCCTCGAGCACCACGCGGGAGCGCAGGCCGTTCTGGAGGAGCGTCTGCTGCGCCTCGGCGAGGCCGAGCTCGAGCGGCAGGCCCGCGTGCCAGATGGAGTCGCGCGGGGCGGCGCCGGAGCCGCCGTTGTGGCCCGAGATGAGGATCTTGTCGGCAGCGCCCTTGGCAACGCCCGTGGCGATGGTGCCGACGCCGGCCTCGGAGACGAGCTTGACCGACACGCGCGCGCCGGGGTTGGCGTTCTTGAGGTCGAAGATCAGCTCGGCCAGGTCCTCGATGGAGTAAATGTCGTGGTGCGGCGGGGGCGAGATGAGGCCGATGCCGGGCGTGGACTGGCGCACCTCGGCGATCCAGGGGTAGACCTTCTTGCCGGGCAGGTGGCCGCCCTCGCCGGGCTTGGCGCCCTGGGCCATCTTGATCTGGATCTCGATGGCGGAGCTGAGGTAGCGGCTCGTCACGCCAAAGCGGCCCGACGCGATCTGCTTGATGGCGGAGTTCATGGAGTCGCCGTTGGGCAGCGGCGTCTCGCGGCGCGGGTCCTCGCCGCCCTCGCCGGAGTTGGAGCGGCCGTGCAGGCGGTTCATGGCGATGGCCATGCACTTGTGGGCCTCTTCGGAGATGGAGCCGTAGCTCATGGCGCCGGTGTTGAAGCGCGTGGCGATGCTCGCCGCGGACTCGACCTCGTCGAGCGGCACCGGCGTGCGGCCGGCGGCGTTGAAGTCGAGCAGGTCGCGCAGGCGGATGGCGCGGCCCTCGCGGTGGAGGCGCGCGCTGTACTCCTTAAAGGCGTCGTAGCTCTCCTCGCGGCAGGCGGTCTGCAGCAGGTAGACGGTCTGCGGGTCGATGAGGTGCTCCTCGCCGCCGAGCGGGCGCCACTTGGTGAGGCCGAGCGTGGGCAGCTCGGTCGGGGCCGGGCTCTTGAGGATGGCGAGCGCGGCGTCGTAGCGCTCGGACTGCTCGCGCTGAACGTCCGTAACGCCCATGCCGCCGATGCGGCTCACGGTGCCGGCGAAGTACTTCTCGGTGAACTCCTCGGTAAAGCCGACCGCCTCGAAGATTTGCGCGGAGTGATAGCTCTGCACCGTGGAGATGCCCATCTTGGACATGATCGAGACGATGCCCGCCGTCACCGCGGTGTTGTAGTTGGCGATGCCCTCCTCGGCAGAGACCTCAAGGTCGCCGCGCGCGGCAAGGTCGGCGATGCACTCGTGCGCCATATAGGGGTAGATGCCGCTCGCGGAGTAGCCCACGAGAGCGGCGAAGTCGTGCGCGCTGATGGCGTCGCCGCACTCGACCACGAGGTCGGCGAAGGTGCGCACGCCCGCGCGGATGAGGTGGTTGTGCACGCTCGAGGTGGCGAGCAGCGACGGGATGGGGACCTCGCCCGCGCCCGCGCGGTCGGAGAGCACGACGATGTTCACGCCGCTGCGAACCGCGGCCTCGACCTGCGCGTCGAGCTCGGCGAGCGCGCGCTCGAGGGCGCCCTCCCCCGCCTCGCGGCTGTAGACGGCGCGGAAGCGCTGGGTCTTGAAGCCCGTGCGCTTGATGTTGAGGATGCGCTCGAACTCGTCCTTGCTCAGCAGCGGGCGCTCCAGGCGCACGAGCTGGCAGGCCGCGCGGGAGTCCTCGAGCAGGTTGCCGTGGTTGCCCAGGTAGAGCACGGTCGAGGTGACCATGTGCTCGCGGAGAGCGTCGATCGGCGGGTTCGTGACCTGCGCGAAGAGCTGGTAGAAGTAGTCGAAGAACGAGCGGGTCTTCTTGGAGAGGCACGCGAGTGGCGCGTCGATGCCCATCGAGGCCAGGGGCACCTTGCCCGCGGTGGCCATGGGGCGCACGACCTCGTCGACGTCGTCCCAGTGGTAGCCGACCTTGCCCATGCGCACCGCGAGGGGCACGTCGGCGTCCTCGAGCTCGCGCTCGGCAGCCGGCTCGTCCAGGTCGGGAACGGTGAGCGACTCCTCCGCGATCCAGTCGCGGTAGGGCTTCTCCTTGGCGTAGCGCGCGCGGAGCTCGTCGTTGAAGATCACGCGGCCGCGACTGAAGTCGACCTCGAGCATCTCGCCCGGGCCGAGGCAGCCGGTAGTGAGCACGTTGGTGGGGTCGACCTCGATGGTGCCGACTTCGCTCGAGAGCAGCAGGCGGTCGTCGCGCGTGACGTAGTAGCGCGCCGGGCGCA
>CAVDTO010000258.1:0-2343 GCA_963611895.1 bacterium | reverse complement strand
GCCAAACCTGCTCCTCATCCCGAGGAGCCTTCTCCAGCCAAGCCGTCGCCCCAGGCGGCGGCCCCTGCCGCATCCGCTGCGGCGCCTGCGACGGCCAAGACGCAGCCGACTGCCCCCATCTCCGCGGCTAACAAGACCGCCGCGGCGCCTGCGGCTCCGGCTGCCGGCACTCAGGAAAGTGCGGGTGCAACGGCTGTGCCCTCGCCTTCTGCGCCTGCTTCGGCGGGGGAGAGCTCAGCGGCGGCTTCCAACGCGGGCGTTGCTCCTGCGCCGCAACGTGCGGATTCCGCGGCCCCGTCTCGCTCCGAGGCTCCTTCTCGTGAGCACCCCAAACAGTCGGTCGCGGACGACGACTTCGTTCCCTACGACGACTCCGTGGCGGCCGCCTACGTGGACGAGTCGGAACTCCCGCCGTTCGACCTGCCCGAGGCGGCGCCCACGCCGGCAGCAAAGCCCGCGACTGCGCCCGCCCCCGCAGCTCCCGCGAGTGCAAAGCCCGCACGCAGGCCGCAAGGTTCGTCCGCACCCCGCAAGATGCCGTGGGATGCCGGTGCGCCGAGTGCTGCCGCTCCGAGCTCGCCCGCTGCGTCGCCTTCCGGCCCGGCCGCGGGCTCGGCATCTGCTCCCGCTCCTACTGCAGCAAAGGACTCGGCGACGATTCCCGCGAACCCCGCGCCTTCGGGGATGTTCTCGCATCAAACCGCGGCGCCGCGCATTCCCGAGACCATCGAGGAGTCGGAGGAGCTGCTGCGCGAGGTCTTCGGCAACGGCATCAAGGTCCTGCCGAACGAGGAGTAGCGCTCGCCGCGGCCTGCGCTGCGTAACGGCCCGGCCCCGCCCGCGCGCCCGCGTGGTACCATGCCGGGGTTTGGATTCGACATTAAGGAGGCCACGATGGCCGGTATGAACATGCAGCAGGTCATGAAGCAGGCCCGCAAGATGCAGGAGCAGCTCGCTGCCGCGCAGG
Organism: bacterium; assembly: GCA_963611895.1. Lineage (GTDB taxonomy): Bacteria > Actinomycetota > Coriobacteriia > Coriobacteriales > Coriobacteriaceae > Collinsella. The sequence goes on along the minus strand of CAVDTO010000258.1, from coordinate 1,376 downwards.
AAGACCTCAAGACCCAGACCGTCGACGCCTCCGCTGGCGGCGGCATGGTCAAGGTGACCGTCAACGGCGATATGGAGCTCACCAAGCTCGAGATCGACCCCGAGGCCTGCGACGCCGAGGACGTCGAGATGCTCCAGGACATGATCATGGCTGCCGTGAACGAGGCCCTGCGCGGCGTGAACGAGCTCGCCAACAAGCAGATGGGCGCCATCACCGGCGGCATCAACATCCCGGGCCTCTTCTAAAGACCCTCGCGAGCACGAGCCGGCCGGGTCATATACATGAGCGTGAGTGCCAATCAGAGCCTGCAGAAGCTCCTCGACGAGCTGGGCCGACTCCCGGGCATCGGGCCCAAGAGCGCCCAGCGGATCGCCTACCACCTGCTCGAGGCCGACGCCGAGGAGGCGCGGCGCCTTGCCGCGGCCATCCTCGAGGTCAAGCAGGAGGTCCACTTCTGCAGCCGCTGCTTCAACTACGCCACGGCCGACGAGTGCTCGATCTGCCAGGACGGCACGCGCGACACGCAACAGGTCTGCGTGGTGGGCGAGCCGCGCGACGTGAGCGCCATCGAGCGCACCGGCAGCTATCACGGGCTCTACCACGTGCTCGGCGGCGTCATCAGCCCCATGGACAAGATCGGTCCCGAGCAGCTCCACGTGCGCGAGCTGCTCCAGCGCCTCGGCACCGAGGACATCCGCGAGGTCATCATCGCCACCAACCCGAACATCGAAGGCGAGACCACGGCGACCTACCTCGCGCGCACCATCAAGCCCCTCGGCATCGAGGTGAGCCGCCTCGCGAGCGGCCTGCCCGTGGGCGGCGACCTCGAGTACGCCGACGAGCTCACCCTCGGCCGCGCCATCGAGGCCCGCCGCACTCTCTAGGCGAGGCCGCCCCATTCGCTCTCGCGCTGCTTGGCGAGGGAAACCGGGTTCAGCGCCTTTACCTCGTGCTGCCTGCACCGGATGCGCGCGGGATTCTCCGCAGGCGCTCGAGTTCAGGCCCCGCGCGTTCCGGAGCCGGCCCGCCGGTCCACCAATCAACCTACCGTTCACCGAAAAATTCCGACCGGTCACACGCGTCCCGTTGTGGGCGTGCGGCGGTCTCACCTGCTATGAAGGTGAACGTTCACCCTACAAGCCCGCATAACCCCTTCGTTAACATTTTCCGCTCGGCCGATAAGCGCGGATGCCCCGCTGTGCCGGGGGTACAATGTTGCCGCATGCGTATCCTAGCTGCGAGCTTTCAATCGCCGAGCGAGCAGCGCAAGCACGTTTAATAACCCGGCGGAGACGCTTTGCCGGGGCCTGTACACCCATATGAGAGGAGAGGGGTATATGGCGCGTAAGTTCAAGTCTATGGACGGCAACGAGGCG
>CAVDTO010000257.1:0-2368 GCA_963611895.1 bacterium | reverse complement strand
GGAGAACTACCATGGCAGACCAGAAGATCTATGACCGCGTGTGCGACGTTATTCGCGAGACCGCCGGCCTCGAGGATGTTGAGATGAAGCCCGAGTCTACGCTCGAGGAGATCGGCCTCGATAGCCTGGGTACCGTCGAGATCCTCGTCGCCGTCGAGGACGAGTTCGACATCCAACTCGACACCGAGGAGAACCCCAAGACGGTTGGCGAGTTCGTGGCGAACGTCGAAGCCGCGCTGGAGCAGTAGAGATGCTCAGGACTCCGCTTTGCGAGCTCGTCGGCATCGAAAAGCCCGTCTTCCAGGGCGGCATGGCCTGGATCGCCGACGCGTCGTTGGCCGCGGCCGTGTCCGAGGCGGGCGGCTTAGGGATCATCGCGGCCATGAACGCCGACGCCGACTGGCTGCGCAATCAGATTCGCGAGCTCAGGGCCAAGACCGATAAACCTTTTGGCGTGAACGTAATGCTCATGAGCCCGTTTGCCGACGAGGTGGCCCAGGTCGTCATCGACGAGCAGGTGCCCGTGGTCGTCACGGGCGCGGGCAACCCCGTGAAGTACATGAAGGCGTGGAACGCCGCAGGGATCAAGGTGATCCCGGTCGTCGCTTCCGTAGCGCTGGCGCGCCTCGTCGCGCGTCACGGTGCCGCGGCGGTCGTGGCGGAGGGCACCGAATCGGGCGGGCATATCGGCGAGGCCACGACCATGGCGCTCGTTCCCCAGGTGGTCGACGCGGTGGACATTCCCGTCGTTGCGGCGGGCGGTATCGCCGACGGCCGCGGGGTCGCTGCTGCCTTCATGCTGGGTGCTTCGGGCGTGCAGGCGGGCACGCGCTTTCTCGTGGCCGATGAGTGCACCGTCTCCGAACGGTACAAGGAGATGGTCCTCAAGGCCAACGACACCTCGACGCGAGCCACTGGCCGCTCGACGGGGCACCCCGTGCGCGCCCTCAAGAGCCCGTTCACCAACGCCTACGCCAAGCGCGAGGGCGCGGGCGCGAGTCCCGAGGAGCTTGCGGCCATGGGCACGGGTGCGCTCCGCAAGGCCGCTCAAGACGGTAATTACGAGGAAGGCTCGTTCCTTTGCGGGCAGATTGCAGGGCTCGTCGGCAAGCGCGAGAGCGCTGCGTCGATCGTGGACGACCTGGTTGCAGGAGCCGAGCGCGTATTGGCGGGAGCGCAGACATGGGTAAGGTAGCGTTCTTGTTTGCCGGGCAGGGCGCCCAGCACCCGCAGATGGGCGTCGACCTCATCGAGGCGTCCGCGGCCGCCCGCGCGATCTTTGAGACCGTCGATGAGCTGCGCCCGGGAACGGTCGAGCAGTGCCGGAGCGCCTCGAAGGAGGAGCTCTCGCTCACCGAGAACACGCAGCCGTGCGTTTTTGCGCACGACCTGGCCGCCGCGGCAGCGCTGGGCGAGCGCGGCCTGGTCCCCGCGGCCGTGGCGGGCTTCTCGCTCGGCGAGCTCGCGGCGCTGACGTTCGCCGGCGCTTTTTCGACCGCCGCCGGGTTTGAGTTCGTCTGCCGCCGCGCCGAGCTCATGGCAGAGGCGTCGCGTGAGCACGTGGGCGAAATGCGCGCCGTAGTGAAGCTCGAAGCCCCCGAGGTCGAGCGCTTGGCGCGCGAGGCGGGGGTGGAATGCTGGCCCGTCAACTACAACAGCCCGCAGCAGACGGTGGTCGCGGGGTCGTGCGTGGCCTGCGCTGCGCTTGACGGGCTCGTCCGCGAGGCAGGCGGCCGCGCGATGAAGGTCGCGGTCTCCGGTGCGTTCCACAGCCCCTATATGCAGAGCGCCTCGGAAGGCCTCGCCGCCTATTTGCACGAAGGCCGCATGCCGCAACCGGTACTCATCCCCGTGATCGCGAACATGACGGCGGTGGAGTACCCGGCCGAACCAGCGCAAGCAGCGGAGTTGCTCGCCGGGCAGGTTAGCCATCCGGTGCAGTGGGTGCGCACGCTCGAGCGCCTCGCGAGCGAGGGCTTCGACACCTTTGTAGAGGTCGGTCCGGGCAAAACCCTGACCGGTCTGGTCAAACGCACGCTCAAGGACGCCATCACCTACACCTGCGAGACCGCAGAAGACGTCGAGGCCGTTGCAGCGGCACTGGGCAAGGCATAAGGAGTGCGTATGGATACTCAGCATCAAAGCCAAGACGTAAACGGTACGGCTCGCCGGGTCGCTCTGGTAACGGGTGCCTCGCGCGGCATCGGCCGCGCATGCGCCACGGGTCTCGCGCAGGACGGGTTCGACATCGCAATCGTCTACGCGGGGAATGAGGCCGCCGCGCTCGAGACCAAGAGCGCGTGCGAGGAGCTCGGCGCCACCGCTCGCATCTACCGCTGCGATGTGTCGCGCGCCGACGAGGTGGCCG
>CAVDTO010000256.1:0-2378 GCA_963611895.1 bacterium | reverse complement strand
GATCTGGGCTGCGTAGGCGCGGCCTCGTTTTGTTTTGAGCATCATCTCGTTGACCGAGAAGTAGCAACCGCACCTGCGGGCACGGACGAGTTCGTCTCCGCTGCCGCTGAACCAGTGGAAGATGACAGCTGGCTCGTTGCCGCTTTTGGTTGCAGCGGCCTGTTCGCATACGAGACCGTGCTTCTCGAGGATGTCGAGTACGGTTGCGGCGCTTTGCACGGCGTGAATAGAGAGAACACGGCCGGGCAATGGATGCTCGGCCAGGGTTTTGCAGAGCTCATCGAAGGCATGGGCCTGCTGTTCTCGTGAGTGCGCATGCTTGGCCGAAAAGTCCAATCCGACCTCGCCGATATAGCGTGACCCACGCACACGTTCGACAAGTTCGCGAACCTGATTCTCGCTGCTACGCGCGCTCGGGGGCTGATGGGGTTGAAAACCAGCATCCTCACCGGCAACCGAGCAGCAAGACAGCATCATCTGCTCGCCAGCAAGATCATTCGGCTCGATACCACTGCTGGCATTCGAGGCGCGTCCAGGATTCGGAGCGACATCCGCAGCGGCGTCCAGACTATCGGATAACTCCGCCTGCTCGCCAGCTGCATTGGCTTGTTCAACATAGCGACGACCGCTTAAGATCCACCAGGGGTGCAAGCCCGCACCTACTGCTACGTTTGAGAATCCGCCCAGGGCCTCGCACGTCGCAGGGAACTCGACCGGCTCCACGGCGCAATCGAAGATCGCGAGGCCGAGCTCTGCCGCCTCATGGGCGACGTCCTTGGCATTTGCCATCTGGGAGAGATGGCAGTGTGTGTCGTATAGGCGCCAGGCGGGCATGGGCGGCCCCCCTACCTGCTCAGCACCTGGCCGTCGGGCCTCACGCGCTCGCAGCCGCGCCCGCTGATGCGGCGGATCACCTCGCCGGCGATCATCTGGCCCATAATGGGCGGCATGAAGCTAGCGGTGCCGAGCTCGCTGCGCTCGTGGATGTTCTCGGGGTTGCGCGGGCGCGTGCGCACGGGTTCCTCGCAGCTCGAGAGCACCCAGAGCGACTTGATGCCGCGCTTCTTGCACTCCTTGCGCATGATGCGGCTCATGGGGTCGCGCACCGTCCTGAAGATGTCGGAAAACCGCAGGCACTCGGGGTGCAGCTTGTTGCCGCCGCCCATGGAGCTCACGAGCGTGAGGTCGTGCTCCTGCGCATAGAGCGCCACGGAAAGCTTGGCCGAAATGGTGTCGATGGCGTCGACCACGAAGTCGAGATGACCGCCCGCCTGCTCGATGACCTCGCTGAAGAACGCATCGATGTTCTCGGGCAGGATGTAGTCAGTGCGCTTGATGACGGTGGCTGCCGGGTTGATGTCGTGGATCATGGCCTCCATCACGTCGACCTTGCGCTTGCCAATCGTGGAATGGAAGGCAATGGCCTGGCGGTTGATGTTGCTCGGAGCGAGCACGTCCTTGTCGAGGATCACGAAATGCCCGATGCCACCGCGAGCCAGCGCCTCGATGCAGTTGGACCCAACACCGCCGCAACCGAGCACGAGCACGGTGGCATCTGCCAGTTTGTCGAGCGACTCGCGCCCCATGATGATCTCGAGCGTGGTGTCGCGCGTCTCAACAACCTGCGCCGCATCTGCCGCCATAGGGAAACCCCTTCAATATAAAACCCAATTAACTACCAGCATTATAGGTAATGAAAGAAGACTTTCAACCAAACCCCCGGCTTGCCCGCGACATGCGGGACGGGCATCCGGCTCCGCATCAGCAAGGTAAACGTCAGCTCACCGGGGAGATACCCCTCAGAAATATTCCGCAGGCAGGGCAGAAAACGGTCCCAACCAGACCCGGCTTGCCCGCGACCAGCGGGACGGGCATCCGGCAGTCCCAACTGAGTGGAGGTCAGCCCGGGCGGGGATACCCCTCAAAAACATTCCGCAGGCTAGAAGCGCCGTCTGCCAATGCTCCGAAGGAGCGAGGCAGACGGCGCTTCGTTTAGCCGAGGACGTTTTTGAGGGGCATCCCCGCCCGGGCGTCAGGTCGAACACTCCCAGGTGAGTCGCCGGATAATCGGCCCGAACGCTACAGCTCACTACCGCAGTGGCAGCACTTCTTCGCGCCCGGGTGAACCTCCTCGAGGCAATACGGGCAGGTGGGCGCGGGCTCGGGCTCGGCCTCCTCGGTCTCGCCGTGGATGGCCTTGCCGGCGATCTCGTGCATCTTGTTCACGACCTTGATGAGCGCGAACACGATGGCGGCCACGATGAGGAAGTTGATGCAGGCGCCGATGAACTTGCCGAAGTCGATCTCGGTGCCGGGAACCACGAGGCTCGAGACCGTGTCGGTGCCGCCGCCGGTGACGAACTTGATGAGAGGGTTGA
>CAVDTO010000255.1:744-2390 GCA_963611895.1 bacterium | reverse complement strand
GTTGTGCCCGCGACCATGATTCCGAGTAGACCCATGGTGTACCCGTAGATCTTATTGAAGAAATCGAGTACATCGTTGGGCAAGGTGAGGCCTACGTATGCGGGCAATGTGGACAAAAGAAGGAAGAGGCTTGAGAACAGCACGATCGGCATGTTCGAGAGGAAGCCGTCCTTAATCGCGCACAGATAGATGTTCTTAGATATCTTGTCGAATATGGCCTGATGTTTTTCAAGGAATTTGACGATAGAGTCCATGGCACACTCCTTTGTGATGGACGTCGCATGCCTGCGTTATCCGGAATGGAGGCGTTGCGAATGTACGACGGCGAGATCATGCCGATTGCCAACCTAACGACGTTCGGTACAGTTGTAATGACATCGCTCAAGTTGTCATAACTAATCCTGTTTTTCGAGTAACACTAAGTCAAGTTAAATTTCTTAGAATTGGCGAACGGTAAAACAGTGAGCTGAGCGATATAGGTAGAACCGCAGTTCAACAGTGATATAGGACCTATTTCTGATATGAAAAAGAGCCGTTCGCCGAATGATGGTTTTCTTAAACAGGTTGTTATAACAACATAAAACAAGTAGCCGGTTAATCGCGCAAGATGCTGTTAACCATGTTTAAAGGAGCCGTATGTCGAACAAAAGATTGCTGAATTTCGCCGCCTCCGATTTTCAATCGGTCGATGCCATGGGGCTCAAACAGGCCATCCTGGCTTCCGAAGGGCGTACGATTATGGCTGAAAACGTCCCGTCGTCACAGTTTCTGAGCGGAGTGACCAATGCGGAGGTTGAAAGGGCGGCGGGTGCCGATCTGCTTCTGTTCAACGCGCTCGATGTATTCGATCCGGTTATCGCTGGCGTGCCTGAAGGTATCGAGGAAAATCCCATCTCATGGGTGAAGAGGGCATGTGGGAGATCTATCGGGGTCAATTTAGAGCCAGTTGACCCCGATGCAAAGATGAGCGAATCTCGCACAGAAATTCCGATGGGGCGCCGCGTCTCTCCAAAAACGCTGGAGCAAGCGAATAAGCTGGGGTTTGATTTCATTTGCCTTACAGGTAATCCGGGGACGGGCGTATCGAATGATGCGATCGCGCACTCGATCAAAGTCGCTCAGGAGCATTTCAACGGATTGGTCATTGCGGGCAAGATGCATGGAGCGGGCGTCGATGAACCGGTTATGACGATGGAGATCGCTAAGGAATTTGTCGCGCTTGGTGTGGATATGCTGCTTGTTCCCGCACCTTACACGGTCCCGCATTTCCAAGAGGGAGACCTGAGAGAGATTGCCGATTATGTGCGCGAACATAACAGAGGCAAGCGGATCGAAGACAAGGTGCTTATTCTCGCCGCGAATGGGACAAGCCAAGACTCTTGCGATATTGAGACGATCAAAAAGATTGGCCTCGCAAGTAAGGCTGCCGGTGCGGATCTGCAACATATCGGGGATTCAATGAACGGCATTTGCCTGCCACAGAATATTTTTGCCTTGGGTCAGGCCCTACGCGGTTACCGCCATCAGGTCACAATGATGAGCCGGTCTGTGATACGTTAAAACAGCATTTTTGCACGTGAACACAGACAACGCGTCTGTCGCCGTTTCCTATCTAAATCGTCGGTTTGAGGCCATCATGCTTGATT
>CAVDTO010000255.1:0-734 GCA_963611895.1 bacterium | reverse complement strand
GTCGATACGCTGCTCAAGCAGATTTCTATCGAATGCAAGCCGAACGATAAGCTGCCGACCGAAAAAGAGCTGTGCGAAGAATATGCGGTCAGCAGGACGACCGTGCGCTTGGCAATGAGCGAGTTGGAGCGGCGTGGCGCGATATATCGTATTCAGGGTAAAGGCTCTTTTGTTGCTTCTGTTACGGAAGACGATACGGACGCTCTACTTTCGTTTGATTTTTGGACACATTGTGACGGCATCGACCGGGATGCAATTAAGGTTGAGGTCAACGATCTGTCCGTTAGGGGTGTCAGTATTGTCACTTCCCAAATGCTCGGATGCCGTAGCTCTGATGGAATTACTCATCTTGAGGTCGCATATCGTCTTGACGGTGCAGCTATCGCAGTTGACCAGTTCTTATTTTCTCCCGATGCAAGTGGCGTTTCGTACTGTGTGTCCGATGGCCTTCACGGTTGCCTCTTGGAGTTGGAGAAAAACGTTGCCTCAATTCGCGAAGAATATCTGATGGCCTCGCTTTCGATAGGGGATGCTGTCCGGTTCGATTGCAAGAGCGGGCCTGCATTGCAAATCAACCATTACGCTTACGACGGCGATGGCCGCCTGATTTTCATCGTGGAGCGCAAGGTGCTATCGAGTCGGGTCTCATACCAAAACATTGCGTTTAAATCTTGATTGGATATAGATATGGCTACCAAAGAAGAAATCTCCATGGTCGGATTCGAGATCGTCGC
>CAVDTO010000254.1:0-2403 GCA_963611895.1 bacterium | reverse complement strand
GGCGCCATCTGCGCATGCAGTGATAACCTGCCGCAGCGGCGTGTTGCGCATATCGCCGCACGCAAAAAGACCGGGCGTAGAGGTCTCCATACGCTCATTAACGACAGCGGCGCCCATCTCGTTAAGCTCAACAAGATCCTGAACAAGTTCTGTATTGGGATGAGTACCCGCAAAAACGAATACGCCAAACGAACCAGGCGCATGTTCAATCGTCTCAGTCAATCCATCTACTGTAGAGGCAAGGGTCAGCTTCTCCGGCAAAACGGAACCATCAAGCTTCGCTATTACGGTTTGGTACCTAACTTTAATATTCTTTTGGTTGAACACCTTTTGAACGATGCCTTTTTCGGCCCTAAACACATCGCGCCTCACGAGCATAACGACTTCGCTGGCAATCTGCGATAGATAGAGGGCCTCCTCGCAAGCAGCCGTTCCACCGCCGACAACGTAGACAAGCTTGTCCCTAAAGAACATGCCGTCGCACGTGGCGCAATACGACACGCCCCTACCTTTAAAAGTCTCCTCGCCTTCAAAACCCACGGAACGCGGAGAGGCGCCCAATGCCGCGATAACGGATCGCGCGTGCACCGCCTCCTCGCCCAGGACGACCTCAAATGAACCGTCAGCCAGCTTCGCCACAGATTCAATGAAGTCGTTCTTGACCGTAAGACCAAGCTCAATTGCCTGCTCGTGCATAAGATTGCCGAGCTGAGCTCCATTGATATGTGGAAGTCCCGGATAGTTATCAACGACATCGGTGGTCGAAATCTGGCCTCCGGCAATCCCCTGCTCGACCAAAACGACGTCAAGACCGTAGCGCGCGGCATAAATTCCCGCTGTATAACCAGCGGGACCGCCACCAAGAATGACAATATCGATCATGCTTGCTCCCGTCATAAGTGCTTCATGCTTGCGAATTATCGCATGCTGACCGAGAAATTAGCTTTGCTACAATTGGGAAACTTAAGTTCCTGGAGGCGGAATGTCAACCAACAGCGCAGAGCACGAAGATCCCGAAACGTCGGACGCTCCGGTAATTGCGATCGTCCACGCATCGGTCGGATCCGGCCATAAGGCAGCGGCAAACGCGATTGCACAAGCTATCGATGCCATGCGAGGAACCAATGGCATTCCCTCCGATGTAAAGGTCGACGTTCTCGACATCCTCGACTTTGGGCGCATTCACTTCGACGGCAATAAAACTGCAGCCTCCTTCACGGGTGCCACGCGCCCGATCTATGACATCACCTGGCGCTATATGCTCACCGGACGCCTGCTTTGGGGCGGCGGAACCAGCTGGGCGCGCATCATGTTCCCCGCATTCACCGAATACGTGCGCGCGAACAAACCCCTTGCGATCATTTGCACGCATATCACCGGCGCAAACGCCGCAGTCGGCTCCCGTTTGATCGTCGGCGGCGACTTCCCCATCGTGTGCGTTCCCACCGATTACGAGATCGAGGGATGGTGGCCGCACCGGCAAACCGACCTGTTTTGTGTGGCTAACGAGTTCATGGCCGAGACCCTGCGCCCTCGCAAGGTACCCGAGCAGAACATCAAAATCACGGGCATTCCCGTGCGTGGAGGTTTTGAGTCCGAGATCAGCAAGGCAGATGCTGTCGAAAAGTTTGACCTGCCAAAAGACAAAATCAACGTACTCGTTATGGCCGGCGCCAGCCTTCCACAGCCCTACGTTCGCTTTAGAGCCGCGATGGATCAAACGCTACCATTCCTCAGGAGCTTCTCGGGTATGAACTTCGTCTTTCTGCCCGGAAAAGACGCCGAGTACGCAACAAGACTCAAAACCCTGTTTGATGCGATGTCTCTCGACAACGTCCGCGTACTCGACTATGTGGACGATATGGCGTCACTCATGCATGCCTGCGACCTTGCGATCCTCAAGTCTGGTGGACTCACGGTGACCGAATGTCTCTGCGCGCGACTGCCCATGATCCTACTCGGAAAGTCCTATGGACAAGAGAAGGCGAATACGACGATGCTGACCGGCATGGGCGCAAGCATGCACGTCACGACGGCACGAGAGCTCATATTCACGCTCAGACATCTTCACGACCACCCCGAATCGCTCAAAGCGCTGCTCATCAACGGAGAGGCAATCAGAAGGCCTGAGGCCGCAGAAGATATCGCTATCGCGACCATGGGGCTCGTCGGCAAGACGCAGAGCCACCGTCGCAGGTTTGCCGAGTTCTATTGGGGAGGAAAGCCGGCGCATATCCGATAACGAACGCAAGCAGGCCTCCATAGCCTATAAGCTCACATCGAGAACTTGCAGACTAACTCTCTTTTATCAGTGCCAATCCAGTTTTTAGAAGGGCATCAGGCAAATTAAATTTCGCCTGATGCCCAAACAGTCAGAGAGAAAAGCTCAGCTCGAGCTAGGCC
>CAVDTO010000253.1:0-2411 GCA_963611895.1 bacterium | reverse complement strand
GCCACCGTTCTGGACCGCCGCGGGGAACTCGTCGGCTTTAGAGCCAGCCCCGACAATCGGCATCGAAAAACGCATTTCGTCGGGATGATGCAGCTCCTCTATCGACGGGCTGCACCCAAAGTTCTCCTTGCAGATCCTCCATATCGCATAGAGGCCGCTTCCCGCGCGATCGCCAGCGCCGATGAGGTTGAATATCTTCATGAGCGTTGGGTTCCTAGACTCCGAAAAGCCCCCGGCAATCGCTACCTCGGGCTTAACGAGCATCGAGCCGGGGTTGCTGACCTCAAAGGATTCCGGCTTCAGAATCGCTCGCACGGTCGCGCCGCCACCGTACCAAGAGTGAACGATAGCATTGACCAGCATCTCGTTTGCGGCCTCGCCCACTTCGTTTCGCGGAGCGTGCGACATCCCCGTCTCGTCTGTCGAGAAGGGTGCTTTGAAGTAGCGTGCCAGCCGCCCTCTGACATCGAGGTAGAAATCGACTACGTTCCCGCTCCAGTCGCCGCTCGAGGAGACGATCCGATCGCTCCAGCGCTGCATCTCCTCGGTCTCCTCCCTGTAATCAAGAAGAAAACGAGGCGAATAACGCGTGATCTCGTACTCATAACCAAAGGCAAACAGGCCCGCCTGCGTTGGATGCAGACGACCGGCGGCGTCCTTGGAAAGAGCTCCGATATGGTAGAGGAAGTCGGGGTTCGAGTCGGTGACCCACGGACTCTGCGGCTTAGCGGAATTAAAAAGGGCTCGATACCGTTCGACCGTCTCCTCGCATAGAGAGCTTTCGTCGAACTCGATGAGGGGTTTTCGGTCCGCCGACGGGATGCAGTCGTACTGCATCAAGCGCAAGTCTTCCTCCGTCGCCGGAAAATCGCCCTCGCCACGACGAACGAAGGGCTTGAGCTCCTTGCCCCTCTTAACCCTCACGCAAACGGGCTTCTCGTCGCGGCTCGCCTTGGGCACCGTGATGACCACGAGCTTAAAGCCCTTTACCGTGACGGGGGCAACGCCGTCGTAGAGCATGACATCCCGGCTCACAAAGTCGCGGTTGCGAACCTTGTTCCAGAATTTAGTTATGAGATCGTTTTGGTCTTGGACACCCGAAAGCGAGAACTGGCCGGTCTCCCTGTTCTGCTCGACCCCAAGAACGATCTCGCCGCCTTCGGTGTTGGCGAATGCGGAATACGTCTCCCACAGATCATCCGGAAGATCAAAATACGCTTCCTTGAATTCGAGGTGCTGAGACTCGGCGAGCTCCTCGAGGTTGTCTAGAAAGGCCATGGTGATTCCTTCGAATGACGTTTGAGCTGGTATTAGGAAGGCGGCCCGGGCACGAAGCCCCGACTCCTTTGCGCGTTTACAGTTTAGCAAGCCTTTTGCAAACGGGAGAACGGTGGACCGGAAAGAACGCTGAGAAGCGTGGGGCCTTGGAGCCAGAAGGTCATCGGGCCGGGGAGGCCGGGGCAAATGCCTGCAGCTCAGACAGTCCCGCTCGCACGGAGAGCACATTAAGTGCTCTCCGGCTCGTGCGGAACTCGCGATAGACCTTTGCCCCGCCCTCTCGGATGGCCGCGTCTCGGTTGAGGTTAACGCGGCCCGCGACCATCGGACGCGGTTTGTGCGCGGTCGCGCTCATTTTGACGCGGTCGCGCTCATTGGACGCGATTTGGGCGCGGTTCGCGCTCACGACGGCGCGGTCGCGTCCAACGTCGCGTCGTCGCGCCCAATTCGACACGGTCGCGTCCAAATCGCGCCGTCGCGTCCATCCGCAGGGCGTGGGCCGGAACGCCTTGAGACGATGAGGCATCTGCCCAGGAAGGCCGCGCCTTGGCTGAAGTCGCTGTAGCCCTGATCCGCTCCGGCATTAGCGCGCCAAAAGCAAGAACCCCGCGCTTGCTGGTTGCAGGAGCGGGGTTCTCAAGTTTAAGCTTCGCCTGATGGGGCTTTGCTTAGGCTCGCTTAGGCGTTGTTGCGGCGCTTGGTGGCTGCTGCGGCGGCCACCGCTGCGGCACCGACTGCGGCGATGCCCGCGGCGGCTGCGATGGCGTTATCGCCGGTGGCGGGGAGGACGTTCGTCTGGACGGCCTTCTTCACCGTGGTGGTCGTGGTGGTGCCGTTGGTCTTGTTGGCGGCCTCACCGTTGGCGGCGTTGGCGTCGGCGTTGCCCTTGTTGGCGTTCTCGCCGCTGCTGCCGTTCTCACCGTTATTGGTGGTCTCACCATTGTTGGCGTTGGAACCGCTATTACCGTTGTTGCCGGCGTTGCCGTTGTTACCGGTGTTGCCGGTATCGCCCTTGTCACCAGCGTCGCCCTTATCGGCCTTGTCGTCGCTCGGAGTGGTGGCGTTCTGCTTCCAGGTGGCCTTGAGCTCGAAGGTGTCAACCTGCGTGGGGTTGAGGGTGGCGCCGAGGGTCT
>CAVDTO010000252.1:0-2446 GCA_963611895.1 bacterium | reverse complement strand
GTCGATGCGCCCGCCGAGAGGGCGGCCTGCGTAGGTCACGCCGAGCTCGTTGAACGAGTACTCAAGGTAGGAGGGCCTAAAGGGCGGCAGTGCGCTGGCCTCGTAGCGCACGACAGACCGGAGCTGCGGCAGGATGTCGTCGATCTGGACCTCTTCCACAGGCGAGAGCGGCACGAGCGCGGCGGACGAGGAGGTCTTGCCGCACGCATGCTCGGCGCGCACCTCCGCAAAGACGGCGTCGAGCAGGCCGAGCGCGGTATCGAGGTTCTCGGGCGTCACACGGCCCAGCCCCTCCTCGATGATGCGCGCATGCAGGCGATAGAGCACGTCGTGCACGAAGTTGCCCTTCTCCATGTTGGAGAAGCCGGCGTCGAGCGCTTGCGGACGCAGGCGCGACGATATGAACCAGCAGAGCGGGCAGCTCGTGTATGCCTCGATCTGCGAGGCCGAGGTGAGGCGCGGCACGAACGGAGAGACTCCCTCACCCGCGGCTCCGGCCTTGCCCGCGTTCCCGGCGCGCTCCCTTAGCACCACGTAGGGCACCGCGGTCTCGCCGAGATGCTGGGGCGCCTCGCACCAGGCGCGCTCGCAGCTCAGGCCCACGCCCGAGGACGGGTCGAAGTCGGCAACGACCGCGCCCTCGCCCACGGAACGCGCCTCGGCGCCCGTGGCGGCAGCGAGCTCGGTCCAGACGGCGGCCGGGTAGCGGTCCTTTGCCTGGCGGTCGTGCGTCACGCGGGCGAGCGTGCAGGGATCCGAGGCCGCACGCAGTACACGTGCCACGCGCTCGCGCAGGAGCGCAGCCGGCTCGATGGAGACGCTCGGGGCGCCCAGGCGCGCAGAAAGCGTGGCCAGGGGGCCTTCCTCGTGAGCGAGCGGGTAGCTCCCGGCGTCCACGTCAGCAAAGAAGACGGACCCCGCGCTGCCGACCGCAAGCTCGGCCGCCTGTTCGAGCGTCGTAAACCGCACGAGCGCCGTGGCCTCGGTGCCGGCCGCCGGCTTCATCTCGGCGCGCGAGAAGACCGAGACGGCATCGAGCGCGCGCACGGCGACGGCCTGGGGCACATCAAGCTCGCGCGAGCCGTTCTCGAGCAGGTCGGCGGCCTTGTTCGCGCAGGTCAGCTCCTCGATGCGACGGATCTGCCCCATCCTTTTGCCAAAGGTGGAGTCGGGCGCCTGCGCGGCGACGACCGCCATCGACTTGAGCGCCGAGACGGGACGCTTCTGCTCCAGATACTGGAACACCTGCGAGCACACGCAGGGCAGGCCGTGGCGCGCGTCGGATTCGTCGAGCTTCTTGCGCTCGGAGGTGAGCGACCCCTGGATGCTCTGCAGGTAGCGGCGCACGCCGTCCGTCCCCATGGCGCGCTTGGAGCGGATCTTCTTGTCGAACGCGCGGGCCTGCGCGGCGCCGCAGCCCGAGAGCGAGTTATAGAGCCAATCCGTAAGTTCCGGCGCGGGCCACCACGAGGCATCCGAGAGCTCGCCGGCATCGGCCGCGACCATGCGGTCCACGAGGTCCGAAAGGCCGTTGAACGCGCGGCCGGCCGCGGTGTCGGAAAAGCGCGCAAAACGCGACCACGTGCTCTCGGCACCGAGCGCGGCAAGGCGCGGCGCGAGCTCGTCGGCAAGCTCGGATGGCCGGGCCGCAACCACGGTCACGACCGGGGCGTCGCTCTTCTGCTCGCGCGCGAGCCGCATGATCTCCTCCGCATAGGCGCGCGCCTTGGCATGCGGCCCCGCGACCTCAAGGAACTCGAGAGCGGGCTTGGACGCGGCGGCGTCCACCCCGCAGTCAGCATCGGCCGCATCACCGGCACCGCAAGCGGACTCGGTGCTTGCAGGCGCGGCAGATGTGGCGCACACGCCTGCTGCCGCGCCACCAGCCGACGCAGACGTCGAAGACGAACCAGGCGTCCCCTTGCCGGAAACCGTCTCTAAATTGGACGACACCGACGCCGCCCCGAGCGAAGCGCTACCAAGCGAAACGCCATCCTGCGCATCGCCGAACGCGCCGAACCCCGCAGCATCCGCCGGCCGCATGCTCTCCTCCGCCACCTCGGCGCCCTTGCCCGCAAAGGCCTCGCGCAGCGCAGGCGCGAACGCGCGCTCCTCACCCGCAAGCAGGAACGTCATCTCGCCACCCAGATCCGCAAGCCCGGCGAGGAAGTTGACCAGGTACCCGGGCAGGCTCGCCACGCCCGAGAGCGAGACGGAGCCGAGCGCGCGCGGAAGCCCGCCGCCCTCGCCCGCAAGCTTGCCCACGGCGCCCAAAAGCCGCGCCGAGGCCTCCGAGAGCTCCACGAGTCTGCGCTCATCGAGCGCCTGCACATAGCTCTCCACCAGCGAGAACACAGCCGCCTCGGCCTCAGACGCAGCCTGCTCCTCCGCGATATAGGGCGCGAGGTCGCGCGCCATGCGGGCGAGCATGCGCTCCGTTCCCTGC
>CAVDTO010000251.1:0-2458 GCA_963611895.1 bacterium | reverse complement strand
GCCTGACCGCACTCGTCATCGGCTCGACTCTCATGGGTCCCATCGGCATGGTCGTCGCCATTCCGCTCTCGGCCGCGCTCAAGGGCCTGTTCATCTTCTACTTTGAGAACGAGACCCAGCGCCAGCTCGTGAGCTATGAGGGCGCCATCTTCAAGGGCACCCCGTTCCACGACGCGAGCGGCCTGCCCGTTGCAGCCTACGATGCGCTCGGTGACGACAAGTTCGTGTCGGAGTCCGAGATCATCGCCGATGACGCCGCGCCCGAGGCCGAAGCGGCCCCGAGGCCCGACCTCGAGAACCCCTGGCCCAAGCTTCCGATGATCCAGGGACCCGACATCAACGGCTGGAAGATCCCCTTCGTCTTCGATCATGACGAGACCCCCGCGCCTTCTCGCGGCAGCTCTAACTCAGCGGCTGAAGAAGCTGAGGTGGGCGCACGGGAAGAGGCGGCTCGGGATTTACCCAAAGACGCTCAGCGGAAGAAGTAGCCGCTTCGCGCGCTCCCATGTGCCTTTAGAATGCTGACTCCTCCATCGACTGACCTATTCAATCGATGGAGGAGTCTTTGCTGAGCGGTAACGACATATTCTCCGTCTGTTACATGTCATTCGTTATTTGCGACAACACCGTGAGTTTCTCGCAGGTGCCATGAGCGCGCTGCACGCCAAATCGAAGGGAAGGCGGATCGCTGCAGTGCCACTTCGCGGAAGTAGATCACCCCGTCTCTTGTGAAATATTCGGCTTCGCTCCCCATGCCTTTGACGGATGGTAAACTTTTGAACGTTTAATGCATCTGACCCAAGGAGATACAAGCGCATGTCCGCCGATTATCCGACCATGACTACTGCCGAGATCCGCTCCAAGTTCCTCAGCTTCTTCGAGGAGCGCGGTCTCAAGCTCTATCCGAGCTCCTCGCTCGTACCCGATGACCCCTCGCTGCTGCTTGCCAACGCCGGCATGAACCAGTTCAAGGAGTACTACCAGGGCAAAAAGACCATGAAGGAGATCGGCGCCTGCTCCTGCCAGAAGTGCGTGCGCACCAACGACATCGACTGCATCGGCGAGGACGGCCGTCACCTTTCGTTCTTCGAGATGCTCGGCGATTTCTCGTTCGGCGGCGTCTCCAAGCAGCAGGCCTGCGAGTGGGCCTTCGAGTTCATCACCAAGGAGTTCAAGCTCCCGGTGGACCGCCTCTACTTCACCGTCTTCACCGAGGACGACGAGACGAGCGACATCTGGCGCGGCCTCGGCGTCGAGGACAGCCACATCTCCCGCCTGGGCGAGGACGACAACTTCTGGGCCGCCGGCCCCACCGGCCCCTGCGGCCCCTGCTCCGAGATCTACTTCGACCAGGGCCCCGAGATCGGCTGCGGCAGCCCCGACTGCGCCCCCGGCTGCGACTGCGACCGCTTCCTGGAGTTCTGGAACCTCGTGTTCACCCAGTACGACCGCCAGGAAGACGGCTCCATGCCCGAGCTTCCGCACCGCAACCTCGATACGGGCATGGGCCTCGAGCGCATGGCCGCCATCATGCAGCACAAGAGCGCCAACTACGACGGCGACCTCATGCAGGGCCTTATCGCGCTCGGCGAGAAGATCAGCGGCAAGACCTATGTCGCCGATTCCTATGAGGGCGCGAGCCGCAGCCTGCGCATCATCGCCGACCACGCCCGCGCGGTCGATTTCATGATTTCCGACGGCATCCTTCCGGGCAACGAGGGCCGCGAGTACGTGCTTCGCCGACTGCTCCGCCGCGCGATCTTCCACGGACGCCTGCTCGGCATCGAGGGCGCCTTCCTCAACACGTTCATCGACGCGGTGAACGACCTCATGGGCGAAGCCTACCCCGACCTGCTCAAGAACGTCTCGCTCGTGCACGGCATCGTCGCTGCCGAGGAGGAGCGCTTCTCCACCACGCTCGACAACGGCCGCGCCTATCTCGATGAGTCGCTCACCAAGCTGGGCGAGGGCGAGGCGCTCTCGGGCGATGCCGCCTTCATGCTGCACGACACCTTCGGTTTCCCCATCGACCTCACGGTCGAGATCGCCGGCGCTGCCGGCCACGCGGTCGACATGGACGGCTTTGATGCCGCTATGACCGCTCAGAAGGAACGCGCCCGTGCCGCCGCCAAGAGCGACGCCTGGGGCTCGTTCAACGACGTGTGGGTCGCGCTCTCCGATACGCTCGAGGCGACCGACTTCGTGGGCTACGAGAACGACGAGGCCGAGGCCAAGGTCGTTGCGATCGTGCGCAAGGGCGAGTCCGTTGATGCCGCGAACGCCGGCGAGAAGGTCGAGGTCGTGCTCGACCGCACCCCGTTCTACGCCGAGATGGGCGGTCAGGTGGGCGATAGCGGCACCATCGCTGCTGACGCCGTCAAGCTCGAGGTCGCCGACACGAAGGGCCACAACGGCATCTTTGCCCATGTTTGCACCGTCGCCGAGGGCGAGCTGCATG
>CAVDTO010000250.1:0-2462 GCA_963611895.1 bacterium | reverse complement strand
GAGGCCGACCGTTCTGCCGCCCTCGCGCGCGTCATTCGCGTGGCCGACCATGCGTCGCGCGCGTGCTTTGCGTGTCCGGCACGCGAGGAGTGCTACTGGCCCGACGAGAAGAAGAACCTGACCTGCGCATCTAGCGAGGCCTCGTGTGCGAGGCGCCTGCCGCAGCGGTCTTGCGTGAGGAGTGATGCCTTGTGAGCGAAGCAAAGAAGCTGCCGAAACATTCGACGCCGGCGGAGGGGGTCGAGCTCGCCAAGAGCGCGGGCGCGGAGCTCGCGAAGAGCCGGCGCGCGGTCCGTGCCAGTGCCGATGACCTCAAGCGGGCCGACCGCATCGTGATCGAGGGGCTCGAGGTCTTCGCGAACCACGGGGTCTACCCGGAGGAGAACGCGCTCGGCCAAAAGTTCACGGTCTCGCTCACACTTTACGCGGACCTTTCGCGCGCGGGGGAGACGGACGACCTCGACGCGTCCATCGATTACGGGCGCGTGTGCCACATGGCCGACGCCTATCTGCGCGAGCACACCTTCAAGCTGATCGAGGCCGCGGCGGAGGGTCTCGCCGCGCATCTGCTCGCGGCGTTCCCGCTACTTTTGGGCATTCGCGTAAAGCTCGAGAAGCCCTGGGCGCCCATCGGGCTGCCGCTTTCGAGCGTCGGCGTCGAGATCGAGCGCACGCGCTCGTAACTACGTGCGAGACCGATGCCGCGTGGCATCGGAATAGGAACAGCGCGCCCCGCGGTGGAGATTGCCCATCGCGGGGCGCGCTTTCGTTCGGACGCTTGTTGCAAGCGTGCGTTTCGTTACGCGGGCGGGTCAGCCGGTGTGGCCATGCGAAATGGGGAGGATGCTGGCTGCTGCATGCGGCATGTCGCCGGCTACCGGCTGCCGTCCGCCTCGCACGCTGTGTGTGCCCTGCAGGGCTTGCAGCCGGCGATCGCCCCGTTCCACCCACTCTATTCCTTCATCGAGAACGCGGTGGAGCACTCGAACGTGTCGTCGAAGTCGGAACGATCGATCGTGCTGGTCGAGAGCTTGTTCGCGCTCGTGGTCTCGACCGTCGTGCTGTAGCTGCCCTCAACGGTGACCGTGACGTTGCTCTCGCCCGAGACAACCGTCTTGCCGTCGACGACGGTCGAGACCGTCTTGCCGTTCGCGTCCACGATCTTCGAGCCTTCGGCGGCATTCAGGTTCGAGACGGTGCAGTCGCCCGTGACGACCCACGTGGAGCTCTTGTCGACGTTCACCGTTATGGGCGCTTCGCTCGTGGAGCCATTCGCGTTCTCCGTGATGGAGGTCGCACCGGTCCACGTGGTCTTTTTGGTGAGGAACACGTTCACGGTCGATATCGTGTCGGCCGCGATGTCGCCCTCAAGCGTTTGGCCGATCCCCGTGAAGTTTACCGTGGCACCGTTCGAGCCGGCCTGGCCCCAGCTGTTGGAGTCGTTGCCGGCGGCGGTGAGGAGCGCCGCCTTGCCGCTATCGAAATCGAGCTCGGTGTTCTTGAGCACGATGTTCGCGCTCGTGTTGGTGAGATAGAACATCGAACCCGACTCGATCGCCGAGGAGAGCGTGGAGTCCACGGCCTGGAAGGTCGCGGCGTCGCCAGTGGTCGACTCGGCATCGCCCGAGGTCGACTGGTAGATGATGATGCCGTCGGCGATGGGGTCGGAGGCCGTCTTGCCGGTCTGCGTGCTCGTGAGCGTGGAGTCCTTGATGAGGATCGTGTTGAGGCCCTCCATGCCGGCGATCTGCGAGCCGCTCGACGTGCCGGTGAGGCCGCAGACCTCGATGTCGCCGGTTGAGTAGAGGATGGGCGAGCCGGAACCCGCGGTGGAGACGGTCGAGTCGGTGACGGAGATGTTGCCGCCGCCGCGGTCGGTCGCGATGCCGCCGGAGTGGTTGCCTGCCGTGGTGATGTCGACCTTGTCGGCGATGATGGTGCCTCCGTAGGTGGCGTCGAGGCCGCGCGAGTTATCGGCCGTGGTGTCGATCGAGGTGTTCGACACGAAGACGCTGGCGTTATCGGTCGCGAACACGCCGTTGGAGCCGGCGCTCGTGGCGGCCAGGCTCGAGTCGCTCACGTAGGCGCTCGTGCCCTCGCCCACGGCCGTGAGGATCGAGTTCACGCCGTAGAAGTTGCAGCGGTCGCCGTCGGTGTCGTCGCCCGACTTCTGGAGCAGGGCGTTCTTGAGGGTGAGGGTGCCGCCGTTCTGCGCGAGCGCGGCGTTCTCATCCGCGTCCGTTGCCGTAAAGCTCTCGCCCGAGGAGCTCTCCTCGGTACCGTCGGCCGTGATGGCTGCGGTGTAGGTGCCCGAGTAATCGAACGACATCGTGTCGGCGCCGCCCTGCATGCCCTGCGCCTGGCCGCTGCCGGCCTGCGACATGGCGCTCGTGTTGGTTCCCAGGCTGTGCGCGTAGACGGTGACCGCGCCGGCGCCGCCGCCGACGATGAGGGAGAGGCCG
>CAVDTO010000249.1:0-2471 GCA_963611895.1 bacterium | reverse complement strand
GCGTAAGGGTGGAGATATCGTTCAAGAACAGGCCGCCACCGTCCATTTTGGCCTCATTCCCCGAGATCTCGGAGCCGTCATAGAGCGTGAAGGTCGTGTCGTTGTAATAGGTGTAGATGCCGCCGCCGTCTCCGTCGCCGCCCGGTCCGCCGAGGGCCTTGTTCTTGGAGAGCTTGGAGCCGTTCTTGAGCGTGACATGGCCGTCCTTGCCGTTGTAGTAGAGACCACCGCCATCACCGTAAGCGCGATTCTCATACACTTCGGCCGCGTCCAAGACAAGCGGCAGGTCGTTGTCGTCGACGAAGATGGCGCCGCCCTGCTTGCCAGCGCAGTTGTCGTATACCTTGGCCTTGGTGATCTTGACGGACATGTCGATGTTATTGGAGTTCTTGACGTACACGGCCCCGCCGCGCAGGGCGAGGTTATGGGAGAGGTCGGCCCCCTCCTGAATGTTGATGTCCGACTTGTACAGGTAGGTCCAAACAGCGCCGCCGTAATCCTCGGCATGGTTGTACTGCACGCGCGAGTTCTTGATGTCCACGACGCCCGTGCGCTGGTGCTTTCTGCCGTCGTCGAGCGAGATCGCGCCACCGTCGTCCTTGGCATAGTTGCCGGCCACGGTCACGTCGCGCAGGTACACGCGCGCACCCTTCTCGCCATGGAAGGCACCGCCATCGCCCGTGGTCGCGCCTCCGCAGATCACACCGCCCGTGAACACGATGTCGCCGTTAGCATCGGGCTTCCACCTACCGCTGCCCGAGCTCGTGCCCGCGTGCGTGATGGTCGAGTCCTCCCCGCCATACACCTCGATGATCGAGTTTTCGTAGAGGTAGAACACGCTTCCGTTGGACTGAGCATTCGAGGGAGAAAGGCCGCGATCGATCATATGGCCGTCGAGCTTGAAGATGTAATGCTTGAGCGAGGCAATGGTGATCCGATCGCTGATCTTCCAGTCCTCGAGAAGCTCGATGGTCACCGACTCCGTGGGCGCATTGTATGCGGCGTTGAGAACGCCGTTCAGATCGTCATGGAACTCCTGAACCACATCCTTGGAGTACTGCGTGTAGATGACCTTGGCCGAATAGTTGGCAAAGGCCGCCTGGGGCGTGGCGCACAGAGCAACGAGAGCGAGCGCGATGGGTGTAGCTATGAATGCGACGGCGCGAAGGGCCGTCTGGGCAAAACTGCTTTGGTGGTGCATTTGGAGTATCTTTCAGCAGCAATCTATAAAGTTGTTTGAAAGTGTAGCAAATCGCGGCGGGGCTCGTTCCGGATTTGCCTGGATTTAGCCGCGGGTTCTTGCGCGCGAAGGCAAAAAGGCCGTCCGGCTGTTAGTGGCTCGGTGGCTCGTGGCCCGGCGGCTCAGGTTGCGCGAAGCCCGAAGCCGCGGCGTATGCAATCCGGCATACGTCCTATACATAAAATAAAAGGTCCTAAACGGACCTTTGAATTAACTGGTGTCGGAGGCGGGACTTGAACCCGCATGATCGAAATTTGATCACTAGCACCTCAAGCTAGCGCGTCTGCCAATTCCGCCACTCCGACTTATGTAAGTGCTGCAGGCGGCTCGCCGCGCGCAACGGAATGAATACTAACCCACAACCGCCATGCCGCGCAAGCCCCAATTTTAAAGAAATAAGAAGAAGGACGACGCCACGGGGCATCGTCCTTCCTATCACTCGCCTATCAAACGAGAAACTTAACCCGAACTTACAGGTCGATGTGGCTCTCCTTGATGGGATACGGCTCGGCAAAGTGGCACGCGCAGCAGTGGCCGGGCGCGACCTCCTTGAACTCGGGCTTCTCCTTGGAGCAAATCTCCTGGGCGATCGGGCAGCGCGTGTGGAAGCGGCAGCCACTCGGCGGATCGAGGGGCGAGGGCGGATCGCCCGCAAGGATGATGCGCTTGCGGCTCTTCTGCACGTCCGGATCGGGGATCGGCACGGCCGAGAGCAGCGACTGCGTGTAAGGGTGGTGCGGCTCGGCGTAGAGGGTCTTCCAGTCGGAGACCTCCACCATCTTGCCGAGGTACATCACGGCCACGCGGTCGGAGATGTGCTGCACGACCGAGAGGTCGTGGGCGATGAACAGGTACGCGGTGCCGAACTGGTCCTGGAGCTCCTTGAGCAGGTTGAGGACCTGAGCCTGAATGGACACGTCGAGTGCCGAGACCGGCTCGTCGCAGATGATCAGTTTGGGCTTGAGCGCGAACGCACGGGCGATGCCGACGCGCTGGCGCTGGCCGCCCGAGAACTCGTGCGGATAGCGGTTGATGTGCTCCGGGTTGAGGCCAACCACGTCGAGCAGCTCGCGCACGCGCTCGATGCGCTCCTCCTTGGTGCCCACGCCGTGGATCACCATGGGCTCGGAGACGATCTCACCGATGGTCATGCGGGGGTTCAGCGACGCATAAGGATCCTGGAAGATGAACTGCATGTCGCGGCGCATCTCCTTGAGCTCCTTCTTGCCCA
>CAVDTO010000248.1:0-2497 GCA_963611895.1 bacterium | reverse complement strand
CTTGGGAGCCGAGGAACCCTGCATCGCGCGTTTTGGGCTCGTGGAGGCGGGGACCGTCTGCAATGCCGTGGCGGGGGAGGCGCATATTGCGGGGAGCGTCCGCGTGTTCTCCGAAGCGATGTTCGACCGCGTGCGCGCCGGCCTTATCGATGCCCTTGAGCGCGCCTGTACGGGCGTGGGCTGCAGCTACGACGTCGACTTCGCCGATGGCTATCCGCCGGTCACGAACGACCCTGCGCTCTTTGAGCAGGTTGCCGCTGTGCTGCCCGGGCTCGAGGTTATCCCCGAGCCGCTTCTCATCGCCGAGGACTTCGCATTCTACCAGCGCCACCTGCCGGGCGTGTTCTTCCTGCTCGGCTGCGGCGTGCCCCAAGCGGGGGCGGATTCGGCCCCTGATGCTTCTGAGAACACAGGCACGTGTTCGGAGTCGGCGGCGTCTTCAGCGGTTGCCCAAAGCTCCTGCGCGGGCGATTTCGCAAACGTTGCCGTAGCCACTGACCCCGCTCCGCTCGATAACCCCCGCGATGCGCAAGGGTGCCCGGCGTTCGCCACGAGCGCGCTCCATACCGACACGATGCTCTTTGACGAGCGATGCCTCGTCACGGGCCTCAACGTCTATCGCCGCCTGCTGGGCCTGGCTTAGCGAGGTAGAATCTCACCGTTTGCAAGCTTAATTTGAGGAGCATATATGCAGCAGCTATCCGAGCGCACGGCAAACTTCACCGATTCCGTCATCAGGCGCATGACGCGCATCTCCAACAAGTACGGGGCCGTCAACCTCTCGCAGGGCTTCCCCGACTTCGATCCGCCGGCAGCCCTGCTCAAGAGCCTCGAGGACATCTCGCGCGATCCCGAGCCGCGCTATCACCAGTACTCCATCACCTGGGGCGCGCAGGCCATGCGCGACGCCCTCGCCGAAAAGCAGTCGCGCTACATGGGCATCCCCATCGATGCGAACGAAAACATCGTGGTCACCTGCGGCTCCACCGAGGCCATGATGGCCGCCATGATGACCGTCACCAACCCCGGCGACAAGGTGGTCATCTTCAGCCCGTTCTACGAGAACTACGGCGCCGACACCATCCTCTCGGGGGCCGAGCCCGTATATGTTCCGCTGAACCCGCCGACGTTCGACTTCGACCGCGCGGTGCTCGAGGCCGCCTTTAGCGAGAACCACCCTAAGGCCATCGTGCTCTGTAACCCCTCCAACCCCTGCGGCAAGGTGTTCACGCGTGAGGAGCTTGAGTTCATCGCCGGGCTCTGCAAAAAGTACGACGCTTACTGCATCACCGACGAGGTCTACGAGCACATCGTCTACGCGCCGCACGAGCACGTGTACATGGCGAGCCTTCCGGGCATGTTCGAACGCACCATCAGCTGCTCGTCGCTCTCCAAGACCTACTCCATCACGGGCTGGCGCCTGGGCTACACCATCGCCTCGCCCGAGATCACCGATCGCATCAAGAAGGTGCACGACTTCCTGACCGTCGGCGCCGCCGCCCCGCTTCAGGAGGCGGTCGTTACGGCGCTCAAGTTCGACCAGTCCTACTACGATGAGGTCCTTGCGCTCTACACGAGCAAGCGCGACCTCTTCTGCCAGGGCCTCGACGAGCTGGGCCTTACCCACAACACGCCCGAGGGCGCCTACTACGTGATGATGGACATCTCGGAGTTCGGCTACGAGAACGACCTCGAGTTCTGCGAGGATCTGGCGCGCCTCGTCAAGGTGGGCGCGGTGCCGGGATCGAGCTTCTTCCGCGAGCCGGTGAACCACCTCATCCGCTTCCACTTTGCCAAGAAGGACGAGACCCTCAAGGCCGCGCTCGAGAACCTCAAGACCATCCACGAGCACATGCACAAGGCATAGCTCCGAGCGAACGACTCGCGGGGACTCATCTGCGCGAACGCTTTGCCTCTAACGTAAAGACGCCCGTCCAACTCCGATGTGTTGGACGGGCGTCCTGCGCTTCATGGACATTGCGGCGTCGCAGTTGGTGATTTGGCTCATCTGCGTGCATGAGCGTGCCTGGCTAGCCTCTTGCGGGCGTTCGACGCGCGTGGCAACGCACGACTTACGCGCTCGATCCCCGCACCTTTCTGTTGGCCGTCTGCGCGCGGGCGAGTTCATCAGCTTCTGCGACCCAATCTCTCCAAACAGAAAAAGCCGCCACCCGAGGGTGACGGCTTTTTTGCTAGCGCTCTCTAAGCGGAAAAGCTTAGGCGTTGAGGGCTTCCTCGACGGCGACGGCGCAGGCGACGGTGGCACCGACCATCGGGTTGTTACCCATGCCGATGAGACCCATCATGTCGACGTGCGCAGGCACGGAGGAGGAACCGGCGAACTGGGCGTCGGAGTGCATGCGGCCCATGGTGTCGGTCATGCCGTAGGAGGCAGGGCCGGCGCCCATGTTGTCCGGGTGCAGGGTACGGCCGGTGCCGCCACCGGAGGCCACGGAGAAGTACTTCTTGCCGGCCTCGAGGCGCTCCTTCTTGTAGG
>CAVDTO010000247.1:0-2501 GCA_963611895.1 bacterium | reverse complement strand
GCCCTCATCCGCGCTCGTCCCCTGCGAGGAGGTCGCGCTCTCTGAAGAGCTGGCGTTGCTCTCCCCCGGCTCTGAGGACTTGGCCTCGGTGGTCGTTACGGTTTGAGTTGCGGCTTCGCCGGTGCTGGACGATGCGATGGCACCGCTCGCAGTTTCGCCGCTCTTGCTCTCGCTCGCGCCC
Source organism: bacterium (assembly GCA_963611895.1). Lineage (GTDB taxonomy): Bacteria > Actinomycetota > Coriobacteriia > Coriobacteriales > Coriobacteriaceae > Collinsella. Next base: position 2,320 of record CAVDTO010000247.1, on the reverse strand, counting down.
TCGCTGTTGCTCATCTGCGCCTCTTGCACGGCGTTGGCGATGCCCTCTACGCCGTCGGCCCAGAGCTGCGTGGGCGTGGTGCTGAACGTCATGCCGAACGTCAGCAGCAGCACCAGCGTCTTGGTGGATACCCTCTTGAGCTTGCGCTTGAGCGGCGCATAGCCGCCCGCCTCGCTACGGAGCTGCTCGCCGGCAGCGCCGTCGTTGAATCCGTTCACGCGGATCCCCTTCCCTCCAGAGCCGCGCGCTGCAACGCCAGCAGCGCATAGATGGGAGGCGATCCGACTTAACATCAACCACTCGCGCGCGCCGCCCGATCTGCAGCGCCTGTGCCCGCGAATGTCCGAAATACGGTTACTGGTACAGCCGGGGACTCTCACCCCGATTCTCCTGGGCGGCAAGCGCCCGTGCGTCTCCGCACCACCATCTTGGCCATCTATTTAACGGAAGAACTATAGCATATCGAGCGCACTAATGAATGTCATAACCGCAGGTAAAAACGGTACAAGATGGCAATAGGCGGAACGTTGATTTTCGACTTCACCCGAACACCTAGATAACGTTCCCGAACTCAGCCGGACACGTTCGGTTGAGTTCGGGAATCCCTTTCCGAGAGTGCGGGCAAAAGAAGCGGAGGACATCGCGTGCAATTGGGCATAGCCATCACAAGGCGAACGGGGAAACCGCAACGAAAGCCGAATAAGAACGGCCGTCGCAGCACGACACGCTCGAAAGTGAAAACGCATCGCTAGCGAGGCCACCAAAGGCAACGTGGCGGAGCGCCCCACGCCGAAAACCGCAGCGCTCGCACTTGGCTAGCCCTCAACGACGCGATGGTAGCGGTCGATTCTCACCGGGCGCGCTCCGAGCGCCTCCACGAACGAACGGCGGTGCGTGGCGGCGAGCACCGTCTTGCCGGCGGCCACGTAGGCGCGCAGGAACTCGACAACACGCTCCTCGGACTCCTCGTCAAGGCCCGAGAGCGGCTCGTCCAGAACCAGCACGCTCGGGTTCATGGCCACCACGGCCGCGAGCGCCACGCGCTTTTTCTGCCCGCCCGAGAGATGGTAGGGCGCACGGTCGGCAAGCTCGGCAACATCGAAGATCGCAAGCGCGTCGGCCACGCGGCGCTCCACCTCTGCCGCAGAAAGACCCATCTGCGACGGCCCGAACGCGACCTCCTCGGCAACGCTCGAGCAGAAGAGCTGGGCGTCCGCATCTTGGAACACGAACCCCACGCGCTGGTGGTACCGCTTGGCCGCAAGCTCGCCTTCAAGCGTCACCTGGTCGATGCGCTCCCCCGCAAACCGGAACGCACCTGTCTGCGCGAACTCAAGCCCGGCCACGATCCGCAGGGCGGTCGTCTTGCCGCAACCGTTAGGGCCGAGCAGTGCCACGGCCTCGCCCTCGTTCACGCTGAACGAGACGTCACAGAGCGCGGGCTCGCCCTCGTACGAAAACCCCACGCGATCGAACTCGATAATGGGCACGTTCATGGGCATGTTCATCGCCCTCCCCAGAGATAGCACGCAACTAGGCCCGCAAGAACGAGCACGTAGACGATATTGGCCGCACGCTTGCCGCTGGCCCGCGCGGGCGCCGGATACTCTCCCGTAAAGCCGCGGCAGAGCATGGCCTCGGAGAGCTGCTCGCCCTGGCGGTACGCCCGCAAGAACGTGGCGCCCATCACACCGCCACTGGCACCAAGGGCGTCTTTAGCAGAAGTCGTGCCGACGCTCCTCAGCATGAGCGATTCGGAGAGCTGCGCGGCCGAACGGCCCAGGATCTCGATGTGCTTGAGCGCCATGTCGACCGTGTAGATGACGACGTCGGGCAAGTGCAGCGCCTTAAGGGCGCCCGAGAGCCGGTTCCACGGCATGCCCCACGAAACCCCAAGCACGAACGACACGTTCACGAACACCTTGAGTGCGATGACGAGCATGCCCGATACAGCTTGCGCACCCATGAACGCGGCGGGAAGAGCAAGCACAACCGCGAGCGCCGCGGCCGCAAGGGCCGGCAGGAATGTTGCCTTGAGCCCGCGTTCAGGCCTGATGGCGCTGAGCACAAGGGCGAGCGCAAGAAGGCAGCCCAAAAACAGCGGCGAGCGCGCGAGGCACACGAGAACGATGGCGAGTAAGAGTCCGCCGAGCCTCAACGGAGCCGAGACCTGCGCGAGCGCACGGTCGACCGGCGAGAGGGCCTTGCCGCCCCGCCCAGCACCGCCGCCAAAGCGCACGCGCTCAAGCAGAGACGTCAGGCGCAGCACGTTCGAGCGCGCGCCGTTCGAACGGCGCGAACGCCCGCCAGGTTCATAGCC
>CAVDTO010000246.1:0-2506 GCA_963611895.1 bacterium | reverse complement strand
TCCGTGAGATCGGCATCCGCCGCGCGCTCGGCGCCACGGGCCACGACATCACGTCGCAGTTCCTTGCCGAGTCCGCTGCGCTCTGCCTGTCCGGTGGCGTCATCGGCATCATCATGGGCTACATCGTCTCGTGGATGCTCTCCGTCGCCGCGAGCTCCTCGGGGCTCCTCAGCTCGATGGGCGGCGAGGCCTCGGCGGGTCTCACTCCCGACTTCTCGATCGCCACCGTGGCGCTCGCCTTTGGCATCTCGATCCTCATCGGCATCGTGTTCGGCTACTACCCGGCACGCCGTGCCGCAAAGCTCGACCCGGTGGAATGTCTGCGGTATCAGTAAGGTCAGCACATAGGATCAACTTGACCCATGAGCAAGCGGCCGCTTTGCAAAACGGCTTCACAACGGCCCATGAATACGCCGGGCGAACGTCCTTCTTCGGATGTTCGCCCGGCGTTTTTCCGTGCGGTAATCTCAATTGCTGAAAGCCCGATTGAGGACCAGTTTTTCGGCTCAGGGATCGAAAACGACGACGACATGAACTCCAAGGCATGAGCGGCTCCGCGCACACGGGGCAAAGGCAACGCGCACCTGGGGTAAAGCCCATCTCGTCCTCCAGACATCAAGCTGTTTGGAGGAGGTTGCCAAAGAGCCCGAGACGCCTCTAGCCGCGCTTGAACTTACTCGGGTTGACCGTGATGCCGCCCGGGGTCTTGCGCACCGTCTGAGAGTGCCTGCGAGCGGGCCTCGGCGCGGTCTCTGCGGCATTCGGGTTCACGTGAACCTCGGAGACCGGGTGCGGAGTCGCGGGCTCGATAACCGCAGCGCCCTGCTTGCGCCCGATGATGCGGTCGAGACGCTCATGGATGCTCGCATCATGAGCACTACGCAGACCCAGCAGGGGCGCCGCGATGATCGTGGGCGCAATGAACGTGATGAGGCGCCAGAGCAGGTACCCGGCGGTGGCCGCAGAGCCGTAGAAATGCCCCAAAAAGAGCGCGAAACCGCCCTCGGCTCCCCCGGTACCGCCCGGCAGCGGAACGGCCGAAGAAAGCAGCTGAACGAACGCGCTTGCCGCCATGACCGAGAAGAAGTCGACATCGTGGTGCCCGAACGCAAGCATGAGGTAGTACGGCACCAGATAGAAGAACGCGAGCTGCAGCATGGTGATGACAACGGTCAAGAGCATCGACTTGAAGTGACCGGCCGAGCGCTTGAACTTCTCGGAGAACGAGTAGATCTCGCCGTCGACGAACCCGCGCCACTTCTCGATGCGCGCCGGAGAGATGCCGATCCGCTCGAGGATGTTGATGATCCAGCGGGCCACGCGCGTGACGGTCTTGGGCATGAGCGCCACCGCAAAGATGCCGAGTAGGATGCAGCAATGCCCGCCGAACGAGAACACGCAGAGGAGCGTCATATCGCCGTAGCGCTCGGCAAAGAACGGCATGCGCGCCAGCAGCAGGATGGCGCCCCAGGCAACGAGGCCGAACTGGTACACGATAAAGCGCGTAAACTGCGTGGCGCCCGCCTCGCCCACGTTCTGCCCCGCCTTGGTGAGACGATAGATCTGCGCGGGCGTGGAGCCCATCATCATGGGCGTGAGGTTGCCGAAGAAGATGCCGCTCGCCTCGACCGAGATGAGATCGCGGATGCCCACCGGCGACTTGGGGTCGAGCCACACGGCGATGGCATAGGCCACGATGCCAAAGAACAGGTACATGAACATGCAAAAGCAGGCCACGATGAGCCACTTGGCCTGAACGGTGCTCATGGCATCCATGAACTGGGCGACCTGCCCCGTCACGACGAGATAGACGATGTAGATAACGAGCACGGCGCCGATAAAGATGGCTCCGCGGCGCGCGCTCTTATGGTCGTCGCCGCCCGAGACCTCGACCTCGAGCTGAGGCTTTGCCTTGGGGCTATGCGTGGAGTCCTTCATGGCTCTCCTTATTCACTCAAAACAGCCCGTTCATTGTATCGCGAACGCACAGCGCTCACGGCAGCAAGGGGTCGGCAAACAGGCATTACACCGCAAGCGGTCGATAACAAAACAGGCTCCCTTGCGAGAGCCTGAAAACATTTGGTAGCCCGTACCAGATTCGAACTGGTGATCTCCGCCTTGAGAGGGCGGCGTCCTGAACCGCTAGACGAACGGGCCATATGTAAATGCAATGGCTGGGATGGAGGGAGTCGAACCCCCATTGACGGAACCAGAATCCGCTGTCCTGCCATTAGACGACATCCCAACGTGCATTCGTTGCGCTCCGGCTTGCCGTCGCGCAAGAAAGAAATATACGGGAATGCAGAGCAGCGCGCAAGCCCCAATTTTGAAAAATTTTGAGGCTCTCGGATCCTTTGATTCAGAGTGGAAGAAACAAGGGCGCGAGCGAAGCCACAGCGCAGGTATGTTCTACAAAAGAAAACGGACCCCGTTTGGAGCCCGTGTACCATTTGGTAGCCCGTACCAGATTCGAACTGGTGATCTCCGCCTTGAGAGGGCGGCGTCC
>CAVDTO010000245.1:1919-2507 GCA_963611895.1 bacterium | reverse complement strand
CACCTTCTCCGAGAACTGCGTTTTCTCCAGGATCTTGTACATAGAACCCCTCTCTTATGTTCGCAGGCTCGGTGCCCTTTCTGCCTCCTGAGCTGACGGCGCCGGCCTCGCTTACGACGTACAGGCGCGCAGGCGAGGCGCGCACATACAGCGTCGATTATACCCTCGGGGCAGGGTGGCCGAGCCGGCTGTCCACGGGCGCGCGGGTTTGCCGGCTGAGCGCGTCGGGGCGGATGGCAGGGCGCGTTAGGTTGAGGCGGACGGCAGGTTTGAAGCGGAGTTTTATGGCCGGGCTTTCTGCTCACCGGGCCGTCCGCAAAAGCGAAAGGCGGACGCCTGCGCATCCGCCTTGCTGGCCGCGGTGATTCCGTTTTGCTTGCCGTCGCCTGATGGGCACCGCGTGCCGTGGCTAGTGCTGACCGCTCTTGGCCGCGCCGCCGTTCACGTGGTCGCGCGCGAAGATCACGCCGTGCACGAGGGCGCTGCCGGCGGCGTCGGCGGCGCGCATGCAGGTGTCGGCGAAGTCGTCGGCCTCCTTGGCGCGCAGCTGCTTGAGCACGAAATCGGCCACGGGCATGCGGCCGGGAG
>CAVDTO010000245.1:0-1841 GCA_963611895.1 bacterium | reverse complement strand
GTTGTGCCCGGCGTGGCCGCCGCCGACCTTTACGCGTACGTCGCCGGCGGGGATATCGAGCTCGTCGTGGATGACGAGCAGCTCCTCGGGCGCGACCTTGTACTCGCGACAGAGCTTGGAGATGGGGCCGCCCGAGGTGTTCATGTACGACTGAGGCTTGACGAGCACGATCTCGCGCTTGCCGCCCTCCTCCTCGGGGTCGTTGATCTTGACCGTGGCGACCTCGGCGCCGGACTGGTTCTTCCAGTAGGTGACGTTCGCCTGGCGCGCGAGCTCGTCGATGGCCTTAAAGCCGGCGTTGTGGCGCGTGTTCGCGTACTCCTCGCCGGGATTGCCGAGGCCGGCGACCATGCGGATCTTCTTGGGTTGGGCAGCTGCCATGCGGGACTCCTGCGGTTAGTGAGGTTTCGTTCGCGAACAAGGCTACCACGGAGCGCTGGCTGCGGCGCTACACTTCTCGTGTGTTCGAGCGGAGGGAAGCACCATGAATATCAACGAGCCTGTGACGCGCCGGCAGTCGCTCGCCGTGGCGGGGGTCGGTCTCGCTGCGGTTCTGGGAGGCTGCGCTAACGGTACCGTCGGCAACGAAAGCAACGACGGGAGCACGGCCGTCAAGAGCAAGAAGGCCAAGCGTTCCAAGGCGAGCGCTAAGAGGGCGAAGGCCTCGGCAGGCCCGAGTTCCGAGGAGCTTCTCGCCAAGCTCGACCTCAACAGCGAACTCTACGACGACTTGGCGCACGGCCCAAAGGGGCCGGAGTTCCAGCGCTACGTGGTGCTCCACGACACCGAGGGCGGCGGCACGCCGGAGAGCGTTGCCAGCTACTTCGAGGGCAACGGCAACTACGTGGCGTCGCACTACATCGTGGGCAAAGACGGGCACATCGCCCAGTGCGTGGACATCGAGCAGATCGCGCACCACGCAGGCTACGGCGACGCGGGCAACAACGAGGCCTTCGGCACGACCGACGAGAGCCGCGACGACATGCGCGGGTCTGTGGCTATTGGCTCTGCATACCCGGACTACGGCATGAACTCGTACTCGGCAGGCATCGAGATCATCCATGTGGGCGGTGAAGGCGACTACCCGGCCGAGCAGCTCGATGCGCTGGATGCCCTGATCGCCTACCTCGACGCGTATTACAAAGAGCAGGGCCTCGAGAACGCCGGCAAGATCATCGACCACAAGATGTGGCGAGCCTCGAACTCCGATACCTCAGAAGAATTCGCAGGCTACCTAGCCAACTATCAAGACCACCGCAGCCACGCGTAGGGCCCCAACCAGAAGGCGGCGAGCGAAGCAAGCCGCCCACAGCCAAGGCGACCGCGCACCTAGAGACAGCATGTCCGGCCCCCGTAACTGCAATGTGTGCCGCCGGACCCAGGGAATCCCCTGAGCGACCTCTACGAAGCAGCCGGGAGCGAAGGGGGTTCCCGGGCCGGGCGGCACGAACACACGAACGCGTTTGCTCAGCTCCGCGCCCCTAACGGGGTTCGATCCCCCATGGATGCGCAACAAAAAAAGAGGTCCAACTATCGTTGAACCTCTCTGCTTTGCAAGGGTGGAGCAGCAGCAACTTAGTGCGAACGCCACCATATACCTAAAAACAACCCGAATCAAGGTTACACGAAACTGGTTCGCCGTCATTACTTTTTGCGAATCTAGCAGCAAAAAAAGTTTAGCAAAAGCCAAAACACCGCCTGTTTTTCTCTATGGTCTACCCTATAATAATAAGAGTAAAGAGGAAAGGAGGTGGTTCACATGGAAGACTTCATTAAGGACTTGGTGGTAGCCGTGATAAGCAGCTTGGTCACAGTGGCAGCGGAAACGGCAATCCAAGCCC
>CAVDTO010000244.1:0-2518 GCA_963611895.1 bacterium | reverse complement strand
CTGCGCGCCGATTGGGGCGTCGTCTACCCCGAGGAGGAGTAGCGGCGCTGCGGTTTTGCTGGGGCTTGGCCGCTGTTTTTCTCTGAGGGCATCGGGCTTGCTTGGGTAGCGTGCGGCGACGCGGCTTCAACGCAAATGGGCGATGAGGTTTCGCGTGCCAAGGGAGATCGGCGTAGGCCGATCTCCCTTTTTGCGCTAAAGGGGGATTTGGCAGCATGCGGCGATGCGGGTTCAGCGCCAACGGGCGGTGATGATTCGCGCGATGAAGGGGAGATCGACCTGGTCGGTCTCCCCTTTTGCGTTGAAGAGGGAGCGTGGCTCCGCGGTAGTTCGTGCGCACGCCTTTGGGCCCTCGAATGCAGCTAAGCTGTTCAAGGGGCTGTTTCTGAGGAGCAGGATCAGACCTCAGGCGTCGATACCGGCGTTCGCGACAGTGGCCTTTTGAGCGGGGCTTACTCGATACCGGCGAACAAGCACCCCGAGGTGGTGCCCTTTTGGCGCGGAGCGGGCTTGCGGCCGGTGCGTGCAGCCTCGAGCGCGCGTTTGGCGCGCGTGACGCTGCGGGAGAGTTCGGCCTCGTCCATGAGGGTGCCGTCCACCAAAAAGCGCGTGACGCCTGCTGCGAGCAGCTGACCCATCTGGGGCGTGATGTCTACGGGGGCCGCGGCATAGAGATGCGAGCGCCCATGGATGCTCGTGCGCACGGGGAACACCTTGCCGTCGATGTTGCGGAGCGCGAGCTTGCGTTGACGCAGGCGGCAGCGCGCGCAATCGTGAATGCAGGCGTCGGCAACCTGGAGAATGCAGTGCTCGCTCGTCATCACGCGCGGGCGGCCGATGACGCAGATGCCGAGCGGCGCCGGCGCGTCGGGCCCGATGCGGTCGATCTCGTCGAGCGTGAGCTCGGACGAGAGCCAAAAGCCGGCGGCACCGCGCGCGGCCAGGGCCTGCATGCAGGCGACGTTGTGCACGGGGAAGCAGGAGCGGATCTCGGCCGGGGCGTTGCGTTCGCCCGCAAGGGCCAGCTCGGAGATGTTGCCCACGGCGGCCGGGGCTCCGGCGGCGATCCAGGGGTCCAGGCGCTTGCGGTCGGTCTCGCTGCAGACCTCGTCGAGCACCGGGACGATGCCGCGCTCGCGTGCGCTGGCGGGGGAGAGGCCGGCATCCATGAGTGCGTCGACGGGCATGTAGATGCGCTCGGCTCCGGCCTTCTGGGCGGCCTCTGCGGCCGCGAGGGTCTGCACGAGCGCGCAGAGGCACGGCTGCTCGGTATCGGCCGGAGCGTGAGTGCTTGCGTTGCGCTCGGTAGTGGAGACGCCCGCGTGCGAGCAGGGGGCCGCGGTGCCATGGCCGGTACCACATGCCGCGTTAGCGGTGGCTTCTGTAGCCCTGGCCTCCGCGTGCGAGCGGGGAGCCGCGCCATCGCGACCTGTGCCGCAGCCCTCGTTCGTGGCGGCTTCGTCAGCCTTGACCTCTTCGCGCGGGCAGAGCGTGCCGTTGCATTCTCTGTCGCACGCCTCACCTGCAAGTGCCCCGGTAAGTCGAGCCCCGCTACCCAAGCTCACGTTCCCCTGCGGGATCTCGACCCGCTCGACCTCGCGGGCAAGCGCCGCATGCGGGGCGAGAATCGCCTCTTCTAGAGCCTTGCAGGCGGCGGCGCGCACCTTGTGCACGGCCGAGAAGCCCATGCCGCAGCCCTCGTCCATCTCGACCTCAAAGCCCGCGGCCTCAAAGGGCGAGGAGCCCATGCGCCCCACGTGCTCGATAAGGTCCTCGCGCGTGACGGGGCGCGTGCGCGCCGGCTCGACCGTAAAGCCGCTGGCCTGCGCCGTGAGCGCGGGGTCGTCCGCGCAGGAAAGCTCAACACGGAACAGCTCGCCCAGGCGCGCCGTAACGCGCACGTTCACCGCGCGCTTACGGGCGACCTCGCGTTTGAGGGCGGCTCCGGCACGATCGATGGCGGCCTGGCTACGAATCACGCGCACGACGCACCCGGCCGGCATGGCGCGCGGCACCTTGCACTCGATGACGCTGCCGGCTGCCGCATCGCCGGGCGCCAGGCAGGTGAGGAACCCGTCCGGGTCGTCGGGGTGGCGGAGCTCGAGCAGGTCGCCCGCGCCCACGGGCTCGCTAAGCTCGATGCATGCGATGGCGGCGCGGCGGCGACGGTCGTCGCGCGCAAGCCCGCGCGTGTCGATGCCCGAAGGCTTGCTCTTGAGCGTGGTACCCACGATCTGGCCGCGGTTGTTGGAGCGCTCGTAGCTCATCATCTCGTCGCCCGAGGTGCCGTCTTGGTAGGCATGGGTGAAGTCTCGGTTGAAGCAGCGCTTGAGCTGGCGCTGACGTGCGGCGCGCTCGCCAGCCTTGGGCACACGTCCCGCAAGCACGTCGTCGAGCTCGCGGCGGTAGGCGTCGACCACGGAGTAGACGTAGTCGGGCGCCTTCATGCGTCCCTCGAGCTTGAGGGCGTTCGCGCCCACCTCGAGCATGCGCTTGAGCATCTCGGAGGTGTTGGTGT
>CAVDTO010000243.1:0-2536 GCA_963611895.1 bacterium | reverse complement strand
CGTTCGTGCCGGTCTTTCGGTAGAGCTTGCTCGCGCCCTCCGTGTTCGTCTGCTTAACGCCGAACCCCACGTTCGCCATGGCGGCGCCGGTGGTGTAGTCGTTCTTGAACACGGCGAGCGTGCCCTTGTGCACGTAGGCGTTGCGGAAGCCGACCGTCTGCCACGCCGTGGAGGGGACGTCGGTGGGGTACGCCGCCGCGAGCACCTTGACGGCCGCGCCGGTGGTGATGTTGTATTCCGTCCAGCCGTTGGTGTTGTAGGTGGAGTTGGAGTTGTGCACCTCGTACCAGGTCAGGTTGTTCCAGTCGTCTTGGTCGAGGTAGTAGTTGTCCTCCTTGACGGTGTAGAGGCGGTTCTGGCGCGCCTCGATCTCCCAGGTGTAGGTATTCGTATCGGCGTCATAGGAGGTGTAGCCGTAGCGGCGGTCGCTCGAGCCGGTGCGAACGGCGGTCACGTCGGACTCGGGGAGCAGCAGCAGCTCGTAGTCGGTGACGTCTTGCGTCTCGCCGTCGACGGTGGCCTCGTGCGTCACGTCGATATTGAAGCCCTTGCTCGAGTCGTAGCCGTCGATCGAATCGTAGCCGTGGTCGGTCTTGAACTCCTCCAGCGCGTCGGTCTCGCCCTCAAAGGTCTTGGTCACCACGAGGCGCGCCTTCTTGGCCACGAGCACGCCGTCGACATGCCAGCCGTCGGTCTCGTCGTACTTGACCGTGCTCCAGCGCACCGTGAAGTTCGCCGTGGTGAGGTTCGTCTTTTGGATGACCTCGTCGTCGATCTTGATGGTGCTCGACGACTCGCGCGCCTTGGCGAGGATCTCCTCGTCGGTGGGCAGGCGCTCGAACGTGACGCCGTCCTGCGTGTAGTTGGTCCAGCTCGAGGGCGGCTTGATGCCCGTGCCGCCGTTCGTCGTGGCGGCGCGGATCTTTGCGTCCACGTCGTAGGCCGAGTCGGCGGTCGCGGAGGCAAGCAGCGTAAAGCCGCCGGAGCCGAAGGTGTCGGTGCCCGAGACGCGCGTGGCATAGATGGCCTCGGTGTAGTTGGCGGCGCCCTGGGAGGTCGAGGTGCCGTCGACGTCCAGGATCTCGCAGTTGAGGTTGAGGTAGAAGTTAGCGCTGCGGATATGCGGGCTCGAGGTGTTGGAGTCGTTAGCCGACCAGACGGACTTGATGTTCACGCTGCCCGTCTTGGAGGCAAGGGTCTTGAGCTCGGCCATGTCGATGGTGTCGCCCGCCGCGTAGACCTTGCTCTGCCCGGCGACCTGCCAGCCCATGAAGCTGTAGATGAACTTGCGGGTGGTCCTCTGCGTCCAGTACACGGTGGCGATGTCGGAGTTGGGCGCGAGCAGCGTGTAAGTGTCGCCGTCGGTCGAGGCGTCGACGGCAACGGTCAAGGTCGCCTGCTTATCCTCGCCGATGGTGGCGTTCTCGGAGTCGATGATGACCTGATCGCTGGCATCGATGTTGCCGAGCGTGACCTTGTCGGAGTTGGCGAGCGAGGCGGTATAGGTCACCTCGAACTTGTTGGGGTCGTAGTCGACGGCCGTAAAGGTGACGGGACCCGAAACGTTCAGCAGCGTGTAGGTGAGGGTTCCGTCGCTGTTCTCGGTAATGTCCGAGATCTCGACCGCAGAGCCGTCCGCGTAGGCGACATGCCACTTGGCATTGTTCTTTGCGGAGTCCTTGATGGTGAAGGACGCCTTGGAGGTGCCGGCCGTGGTCATGACATAGCCGCCAGGGCGCGCCTCGTCCGCGCCGTAGATGCGGTTCTCCCCATCGCTCACCGTCACGGTATAGAAGCTGTTGTCGGCGATGAGCTGGCTGTTCGTGGTGTAGCGCGAGGTCTCGCAGAAGAACGACTGCGGCGTGGTGAAGGCGCCGTCGTTGCGGTTGGCCGGCAGGTAGTAGAGGTCGAGGCTCTTGTCGTCCGAACCCTCGTGGATCCACTGGCGGCCCTTGGTGAAGATGTACCAGGAGCTCGTGCCGTCGCTGGTGACGAGCTGAGGCGAGACGTCGGCATAGATCTGGTTGGCGCCGGAGTCGCAGTAGCCAAAGACGAAGTTGCCCCAGTCGACGTTGCCGCCGGAGTAGTCCCTGTCGGCGCGATAGAGCTCGTCTGCAGAGAAGCCAAACTGGGCGAGCGGTTTCTCGAGCACGGAGGCGGGAATGATCATGCGGTTGCCGCCGGCGCGGTAGGCGTACTTGGTGACGGTGATGGCCTCAAAGCCGGCATCGCTCGTGGAGTCGTAGACCTTGCCGTCCTTGCCCACGTACTTCCACACGCCGTCGATGGCAACACGCGGGTAGATGGAGACGGCGTCGATGTCGGTGCCGTATGAGTCGGAGTCGGTGTCGGTGTCGGCGCTGTTCGAGGTAGACGCGGCGGTGGTGGCAAGCGTCTGTTCGTCGGACTCGGTGGTCTTTTTGCTCGAGTCGTCCGAACTTGAGGAGTCGGCCGCAGCCGAGGCCGTGGCGCTCGTAAGCTTGGTCGCCAGCGTGGCGCCCTCGTCCGCCGCGGTGCTGGCGCCGTCGTTGCCCGA
>CAVDTO010000242.1:0-2613 GCA_963611895.1 bacterium | reverse complement strand
AGGCGTGGCGCTCGAGTTGAGGCTGGCCGTCGCTCGTAGTTGCCCCACCGTGTTTGTCGTCCGGCGCAACTCGCTACGTCCGGCCCGCTACGTCCCGGCCCAGCGGACATTCGCCCAGTGCCCAAGCGTCCCGGCATCCCGCGCGCGATGCCGGGACGCTCCGTGTTTCGAGCGCGTTTCGCCTGTTACAGGGGTGTTACCAAGCTCCAAGCGCGTACAGGCGGGCGCTAGACTTCTCACAGACAACAAGCTGCCGGGCGCGGCACCGCTCTTGCACGGGGCGGCGCCGCGCCCGCGAACGAACGCGAGAGGAGCCGTGCTTTGGCCATAGAGACCGTATTCTCGTCGGAGCTGCCGGTTTCGGAGCACCTGATGATCCAGAAGAACCGCATCGTCGGCACCGGCAGCGCAGCGGGCGCCGAGGGCAAGCGCATCGCCGTGGTGACGGGCGTGCACGGCGACGAGCTCGAGGGGCAATACGTCGCCTTTGAGCTCGCCCGCCGCTTGAACGAGCACCCCGAGCTCCTCACCGGAACCATCGACATCTACCCCGCCATCAACCCGCTCGGCATCAACTGCATCGAGCGGAGCGTCCCGATGTTCGACGTGGATCTCAACCGCACGTTCCCGGGTGATGCGCACGGCGACGTGACCGAAACCCTCGCCGCCGCCGTGATCGACGACATCCGCGGGGCCGAGGCCGCCATCGACATCCACGCGAGCAACATCTTCTTGCGCGAGATGCCGCAGGTGCGCGTGAACGAGATCACCGCCGACGACCTGCTGCCGCTGACACCGCTCCTCAACGTAGACTTCGTATGGGTGCACGCGAGTTCCACCGTGCTCAAGTCGACCCTCGCCTACGCCCTGAACGAGATCGGCACCAAGACCTTCGTGGTGGAGACCGGCGTCGGGATGCGCATCACCGAGGAGTACGGCGAGCGCCTGGTGGACGGCATCCTGCGCATGGCCGCGCACCTGGGCATGTGGGAGGGCCCGTTCCGCTCCTACCGCGCGCCCATCGTGAGCCGCGACGGCGCCGTGAGCTACCTCAACGCCGAGGCGGGCGGCGTCTTTTTGCCGCGCGCCGAGCACGGCTGCCCCGTCGTGGAAGGCCAGCTCATCGGCATCGTGGCAGACCCGCTCACCGGCGAGGTCGCCCAGCGCGTGGTGGCCCCCACCTCGGGCCTGCTCTTTACCCTGCGCGAATACCCCGTCGTCTACCCCGGCTCGCTCTTGGGCCGCATCCTGGAAGGTGAGCAGTAGTGATCGAGAAGACCCTCTTTACACTCGAGACGCCCTATCGCGAGTCGCTCTCCATCCGCGCGGCCGAGTTCGGCGAGCCCAGCGCGCTCCCCTGCTGCGCCGTGGTGGGCTCCATGCGCGGCAACGAGGTGCAGCAGACGTTCATCGCGAGCCGCCTGGTGGCCCGGCTCTGCGCGCTCGAGGAGGCGGGGCTCCTGGACCCCGGCCGGCGCATCGTCGTCATCCCCTCGGTCAACGCCTTCTCCATGAACATCCACAAGCGCTTTTGGCCGGTGGACAACACCGACATCAACCGCATGTTCCCGGGCTACGACAAGGGCGAGACCACCCAGCGCATCGCGGCCGGGCTATTCGAGGCCGTGCAGGGCTACCCGTTCGGCATCCAGCTCGCGAGCTTCTACCTGCGCGGACGGTTCCTCCCCCACGTGCGCATCACCGACGAGGGCGAGCTCAGCCAAGAGTCGCGCGAGCTCGCGGAGCTCTTCGGCATGCCGTGCGTGCTCATGCGCGAGCCCTCGACCTTCGACACCACCACGCTCAACTACAACTGGCAGGTGTGGGACACGCACGCGTTCTCGCTGTTCAGCAAGGAGACCGGCTCGATCGACACCGCGAGTGCGCGCCAGGCCGAGGACGGCATCGTGCGCTTTTTGGTTCGCATCGGCGCGGTGCGCGAGGAAGCGCTCGAGGGATGCGGCGAGCTGAGCGAGGGCGCGGACGCGGTAGCAGGCGCAGGGGCCGAGCTGGCCGAGCGCGGTGCTTGCGCGTCGCCGCTGCACATCGACGAGTCGGCGCTCGTGGACGTGCGCAGCGAACACGCGGGAGGCATCTTCCTGCCAAAGGTTCGCCCCGGCGAGTCCGTTGAGGCGGGCACCGTGCTCGCCGAGGTGCTCGACACCTTCGACAGCCATGTAAAGGACGAGCTCGTCTCCCCCGTTGCGGGCCGCGTCTTCTTTAGCCGGAGCGCCCCGCTCATCAACCAGTACTCGATCGCCTTCAAGATCGCGCCGAGCGCGTAGAAGGCTGCCGAGCGCAAACCGTGCGCGGATGGCGGTAATGGGTTACGCGCGTTGCAGATGATGGACCTGCAAGCTGGTCCCAACGCATGAGCCATGCCAGGCCTGTAGTAGGCCGCCCGGCGCCTCGCCTACCCGCAGGCCAGTCCCAACGCATAAGCGGCGGCAAAAATCAGGGCTCTAGATGGCAGTGCCCTATCATTCTCTCGACCTAGGCCACCGAAACACGCATCGGACGCAATGCGCCCCCGTGGAGTCCAACCCACGGGGGCGCATCTTCTTTAACAGCGGGCTTCGGCTAACTCAGCATCCGAGCGCGCTGCTAGCAGGC
>CAVDTO010000241.1:0-2617 GCA_963611895.1 bacterium | reverse complement strand
GACGATCTGCGGTAATGCGTCCAGCTCAATTCGGTACGCAGTGCGTCCCGAATTGGGAGCGCGAGGTAGAACTGCCGCATGAACCTAAGGTTGCGCACGTCAAAGCCCTTGCCAAATTCCGCAGTCAGCTTCTTGGCGGGCCCTTCAGCAGCGCCTCGCCATAGCCGGCGCTTTCTCCCTATGGCCTCCCTCAGCAGCCAGCTGAATCAAGCCTGGAAGAATGGGCGTAAGATGACCCCCGTGTACATAGCGGGTTTTCCCTTGCTGAGTGCCCGCGCAAAGAAAGGAGTTTTACATGGCAGAGGAAGAGAAGGATCCGGCTGAGGAATCCGCCGAGACTCTTGAGGCGACTGAGACTGAGGTTGCGGCGACAGATGCGCCCTCTGAGGCAGAAATCGAGGCAGAGACCGAGGCAGAGGCAACCGAGGCGGCCGAGCAGCCCGAAGCCGCTCCCAAGAAAAAGAAGACGGCCATGATCGTCGCGATCGTCGTCGTGGTCGCCGCGCTCATCGGCGGCGGGGCGTACTGGTACGTGAACTACCAGGTTCCTCACCAGAAGGCCGTCGAGGCGTTCAACACCGCGTGCGACGGGCTCGAGGCGCGCAACGCCGAGGTCGACGAGGCGATCGCCGCCATCCAGGCGGTGCAGGCGGGCGAGGACAAGCCGCTCGACGAGGCGACCGACACCGCGGCGAGCAACGCAATCAGCCAGGCACAGGCCGCCAAGGAGTCCGCGCCCGAGATGCCGAGCGGCACCGACGAGATCAACGCCGCGGCGGCCGACGTCGACAAGATGGGCGACTACACCGGGACGCTAGCCTCCCTCGCCACCGCCCAGAAGGCGCTCGAGGACAGCATTGCCCAGCTCAAGCAGGTGACGAACCCGACCGAGGCCTTCGTTATCGGCAGGATCACCGGGCTTCCCAACATCACCGGCGCCGAGGCCGTCACCGAGACGAACGACCCCAACGGCAAGCTGGGCAAGGCCGGTGGCTATACCGCGACGGTTTACTTCTCGTCCGACCTCATGGATCAGTCGAGTGTGAGCGCCCTTGACGGCTACACCGGGATCGTTGCGGTGGGCAACGACGGCGGCGGAACCGTGGAGGTCTACTCGACGGCCGAGGACGCCGAGAAGCGCAACACCTATCTGGGGGCCTTCGACGGCTCGGTCTTCGCCTCCGGCTCCCATGAGGTCGTGGGTACCTGTCTGCTGAGGACCTCCGATAAACTGACCGCCTCGCAACAGCAGGCGCTCACGCAGGAGGTCAAGGACGCGCTGATCAGGTTGGATTAATGGCCGATCAACACGGGGGCGTTGTAGAGCCCGCCTTGGACATGCTCGAGCAGTTTGTGAAGAGTTTTGTGAAGTCGGGTTCAGCGGGCAGGAAAGCTCGTTGTTGGCACCTGTTGCGTGGATAACCGAAATCGGCATCTTGGCCCGGCGGCGCTAGCCGCCGGGCTTTGCTCTTTGGATAGGCGCGCCCTTGCGCGAGTTTTCAACGACGTGGCGTGGCGGGTGGGTCCTACCCATAACCCGCCCGACGCGCCGCGTTGTTGGAAACTCCAAACGTCGATGCTCGCGAATGGTTGCACAGCTCTCTTTCACGAGTTTTCAATGCCGCGGCGCGGTGGTTATGCTGGAAGAACGCACCTTGCCGCCGCGGTGTTGGAAACTCCCGTGAACATAACTGTTTGAATCAATGACGATTTAGCTTCGGAATCTATCTCCCCAAATCTCTCACCTAGTGAGATTTCCAGTTTTTCTCCTCGACCCCGTCTTCTGGAAGAATTTTTGGAAGAATGATCCCGAGAGAATCCTTTTCTCGTGGTGCGCGGTGTTGCGCGTCGGGTTGCGGGACTGTCCGTCGACACCGCCGCCGACCAGGAAAAACGGTGCGTTTTGACACCTTTTGGAGTGGGTTGTTGTTATGGAGCTGAGGACCCTCAAATACTTCCTCGCCGTTGCGCGTGAGGAGAACATGACCGAGGCGGCCAACGTGCTGCATGTGACGCAGCCGACCCTTTCGCGGCAGATCGCCGATTTGGAACGCGAACTCGGGGTGACGCTCTTCGATCGCACGAACCGCTCATGCGTGCTCACGGGCGACGGCATGCGCTTGCGCCAACGCGCCGAGGAGATTCTTTCGCTCGTGGAGCAGATCGAGGTGGAGCTCGCCGATGGGGAGGGGGCGCTCACGGGTACGATTCGCATCGGCGCGGGCGAGACGCAAGCGATGCAGTTGGTGCTGCAGGTGTTCGCCGAGTTGCGGCGCGACCATCCAGGTGTGCAGGTTGAACTCTACACTGGCAATGCCGACGCGGTCGAGGAGCGCCTCGAGCGCGGCCTTCTGGACTTTGGCCTGCTCATTGAGCCGGTGAACCTGGAGAAGTACGAGTGGCTGCGCATGCCCGACGCCGACCGCGTGGGCGTAGCCGTGGCGGCCGATAGCCCATGGGCGGAACTCGATGGCGCGGGGCCAGGTGATGTTGCTCGCATGCCGCTGTTGTTGAGCTCGCGCACATCGAACAAGGCTGTGGATTTGGCTGCATGGTCTGGCGGCAGGTGTTCGCCGAGTTGCGGCGCGACCATCCAGGTGTGCAGGTTGAACTCTAC
>CAVDTO010000240.1:0-2643 GCA_963611895.1 bacterium | reverse complement strand
TCATAAACACGTCTGCGACTACTTATTGCGTGGCTTCAACCTAACACGTCCGCCGGCCGTTTCGTAAGCGAAAAGTTTGTGAAGATGCGGAAAAAAAAGTCAATAAATGTTCGGCAAGCACGTCTGAAGAACCGGATGAGCGTCTTACAGACAGGAATCCCGGCCGCGCACGCCACCGTCGCCACGTCACGCAACGCTGCCGCCGCCACGCGCGCCGCCGTCGTCACCTCGCACGCCGCTGCCGCTGCCACCTCACGCGGCGCCGCCGTCTCCGCGCTGAACGGCATCCAGCTCGCCGCAGAGCTTCGCCGCCAGCCGGGTCGCCAGATCGCCCCGGTCGATGCCCTGCGCCTCGGCCACGGTATCGATGGTGGTCGCCGCAGCGCTCCTCAAATAGGAGCGGGCGTGCGGCCCGATCTCGATCTTCGGCAGCGACGACGCGTCCTCGTTCGAGAAACCTACGGCCGCCGCGAGGCTCAAGACGCCCGACAGCATGAACAGGATGGCAAAGCGTGCGTCGGGCGCGAGCTCCCCTCCCTCGGGACACGCGGCCTCCGTCCAGCGCTCGAGCGCTATCTCCCGCGCCATGGTGTTGACCAAGGGCGCCGCGCCCGATTCCAGCGCAAGCACCAGGCGATGCAGGCATTCGCTCCCACCGCCCTCGAGCAGGTCGTCGACATCTCTCCCGATCACCGCGCGCCCTATGCCGCGCGCCAGCACCCCGTCCTCCTGGAACATCTGACCGATCGCGGTCTTGCGCAGCTCGTCGATATCCTCAAAGTGGTAGTAGAACGTACCGCGGTTGCACCCGGCCGCGCGCGTCACCGCACCTACCGAGATATCGGCAACGGAGCTCCCCTCCAAGAGCTGCCAGAACGCCTCGACGAGGCGCTCGCGGGCGCCGGGCTCGGCGGCATCTTTACGCGGTCTGGCCACGGCCATCGCCTCCCGTGTGCGCTTTGGCGTTCATGATGAGCATCTGCAAACGGTTCTCCACGTTAGCAAAGCTCACGTCGGGATCGTAGTCGAGCGGCAAGAACTGCGCATCGGGGTAGCGCTCCTTGAGCGCGTGGATGAGCCCGCGCCCGACGATGTGGTTCGGTAGGCAGCCGAACGGCTGCAGGATCACGAAGTTCCGGCACCCGCGTGACGCATGCTCCAGGATCTCGGCGGGGATCAGCACGCCCTCGCCCGCGTCGAAGGTGTGGTGCAGAATCGCGTCGCTCGCCTGTACGAGCTCGGGCATGCGCGTCGGCGGCTCGTAGAGCGCGCTCGCGCGGCCCAGGCGGTCGCAATGGTCGTGAGCGAGGTCGAATAGCTTGTCCGCGGTTGCGTACCAGATCTTGTCCTTGGCGCTCAAGTCCACATGGAACTCGCGCGACTGGGCGTGCTTGTAAAAGTACGTCTTGCGGATGACGTCGGTCATGCGCGCCTCGATGACCTCGAGGCCGTTGTTCTCCAGGTAGCGCTCGATCTCGTGATTGGCACCCGGATGGAAGTTCAGCAGGTACTCGCCCACGATTAGCACCGTGGGGCGTGGCTCACTGCGGTCGCACGGCACGGCGTCCATGATCTTGAGCGCGCGCTTGAACCCAGCATCGAGCCCGCGCAGACCGGAGCGCTCCATCCCGCCGATCAGCTCGTCCATCGCCCGCTCAAAGGCGGCATCCGCCGCGCCCTTCTCGAGCTCGTAGGGGCGGATGCGGCGCAGCATGGCCTCGAGCCCGTCGATCATGGGCAGGCCGAACGCGATCTGCGCGCTCGCGCCCAAGCTGAGCTTGAAGCCGGGGTGCACGTTATGGGAATCGACGTCGTCGTTCGTGAGGACGGGCACGTAGTCGTAGCCGGCGTCGTCGAGCGCCTGGCGCAGCAGCGGCATGTAGTGCGTCAGGCGGCAGTCGCCGATGTACTTGCCCGTCACCACCGCGACGTCGTGCGGGTCGTACTTGCCGCTCTCGAGCGCCGCGAGCGCCTCGCCGATCACGATCTGCGCGGGAAAGCAGATGTCGTTGTGCACGTAGCGCTTACCCAGGCGGATCGCGTCCTCGCGGCCGATGTCGAGCGCCTCGGCGCGCACGCCCTGGTTGCGCAGGGCGGCGGTCATCAGGCGGCAGAACGCATGCGAGGTGTTGGGGACGAGCGCGATCTTCTCGCGGCGGTCGCGCTTGGCGTACTTGACCTTGTAGGGGTCGTCGAGCGGATGCACCGCGTGAACGGTGGCGCCCTCGGCCCGCTCCTCGGCGCGGCGGCGGTCGACCTACTCGATGAACGACCGCACGCGGATGCCCATGGGGCCCGCCACGTCGCTCTCGTCGAGCTTGATCATCATGGGCACCTTGGAGCCCATCTCCGCCATCATGCGAACGATCTCGTCGGTGAGGTACGCGTCGTGCCCGCAGCCGAAGCTGCCCATCTGCACGAGCTCGAGCTCGGGCGTCGACGCCGCGATGACCGCGCACGAGAGCATGCGCGCATGGTAGTTGTTCACGATGTCGATGCGGCTGTTCGAGAGGTCGACGTCGCAGACGCCGGGCACGGCGTCGGGCGTGAGCACGGGGATGCCGCGCTCGCAGAAGAGCCTGGGCAGCCCGTGGTTCACCAGCGGGTCATTATGGTACGGGCGCGACGCGATGACGACCGCGT
>CAVDTO010000239.1:0-2656 GCA_963611895.1 bacterium | reverse complement strand
CCGAGATCGAGTCGGACGACCAGTAAGAGCCTGTTCAAAGAGTTGAATAACCTGCGAATCGCAGCAACGCCACGAGTCTTGATATGACACGGCTGTGTCTCGCACGCCTTCCACAGGTTCCACAGGCGCACAGAACCTAACAACCGTTAACCCGCGATACCAATACTGAATAGTAGGGTAGAATGTGGTAGTTATGACACAGCTGTGTTACGTATGCTTTAAGGGGCCCGAATGGATAATTCGATCAACAATAAATCAGACGAAACATGCGTCTTCCGCATGCCTTCGAGCGATGTCACCGCTCCGGATCTCATCAAGAACACTAAGATCACGTCTCCGGTGCTCTCCATCGTAAAGGGTCCTCAGACGGGCATGGCGTTCCAGACCGAGCCGGTTGAGACCACCATCGGGCGCGACCCCAGCAACAGCATCTTCCTGAACGACATGACTGTTTCTAGGGCTCACGCCAGGATCCTGCGCACGGCCGCTGGTTCCACGATCGAGGACCTGGGCTCACTGAACGGAACGTGGGTCGACGGGGCCATCATCAACGCGGCGCCGCTTCACGACGGATCCTCGATCCAGATCGGTACGTTTACGCTCATCTATCACGAGAGCGATCCGGAGCGCATCGAAACCGGTGAATAGCATTGGCCGAACGCAGTTATCTGAGTATCGGTCAGGTTGTCAACCTCCTTCGTGGAGCCTATCCCGATCTTTCCAATTCAAAAATCCGCTTTCTTGAGGATGAGGGGCTCATCACGCCCCATCGCACACCGAAGGGCTATCGACAGTACTCCAAGGAGGACGTCGACAGGCTCGAGGTCATCCTGCATCTTCAGAAGACGCGCTATATGCCGCTCAACGCCATCAAGCAGCGTCTGGAGTCCACCGAGAACCTTTCGACCCTTGCATACGAGGTGGGTCTGCTCTCGGACGTGCCGATGAAGGCGGAGCCTAAAGAGACGCAGCAGAAGCTGCACCCCATCGAGGATGTTCCCGACATGCTCGGCGTAGATATCTCGTTTTTGCACTCGCTTGCCGACAACGACCTGATCCGCATCATCAAGAGTCCCCAGAATCGCGAGCTCATCGACGGTCGCGATTTTCAGATCATTCGCTACTGCTCCGAGCTGTCGCGATTCAACATCGAGCCGCGAAACCTCAGGCAGTACGTGTATGCCGCCAACCGCGAGTCTTCGATGTTCGAGAAAGTCCTGGTCAGCATGCTTGGCATGGATACCAGCGGCGACGATCGCACAGCAAAGATCGAGCGCGCCTTCAAGAAACTCCATGACCTTACCGACGGCGTCCAGTCGGAGCTGCTCAAGAACCGCGTGTTCGAGTCGCTCAACGCGATTGTCGAAGACGCCGACATGGAAGCCATCGACGACGAGATCACGCGTTCCGAAACCGAACGCCAGAAGGCCGAAAAGGTCAGCAAGCCCGTGGAGACAGTCGAGCCAAAACCGCTCAAGCAGGTTGTGGCCCAAAAGCAGGTTGTCGCTCAAAAGAAGGTGGCCACCAAGAAGACGCGGACCAAAACGAGCGCCAAATAGGCGGGCAAATCGGCCCAAAACTTCGAACAGATGAGATTGACCGTTATTAAAACTACGAAGGGAACATGATGAGCTGGGCAATCGTTTCAGATTCGAGCAATAAT
The DNA here is from genome assembly GCA_963611895.1 of bacterium. GTDB lineage: Bacteria > Actinomycetota > Coriobacteriia > Coriobacteriales > Coriobacteriaceae > Collinsella. The sequence continues at coordinate 993 of CAVDTO010000239.1, read as the reverse complement.
CTTCGTGACTTTGCACCTACTGCAACCGATACTGTTTATGCCTTCGCCCCGCTCAAGGTCCATGTTGGTACGCGCGAGATCAACGATACAGCCGATCTGGATATCGCCGATTACTTTGAGGCCATCGATGACGCAACCGAGCCGTGCTCTACGGCGTGCCCGAGCGTAGGGGAGTGGAAGGAGCTCTTTGAGCTCGCTGACAACATCATCGCCATTCCCATATCTTCCAATCTTTCGGGCAGTCTTGAGGCTGCAGAAACGGCCAAGCACATCGTTTGCGAGTCGAGCCAGAAAAACATCCACATCGTTGACTCACACGCGGCTGGCGGCAAGCTGGAACTGCTCGTCGTTCTTATAGATAGGTACCTAACGAATAATCCTGACGCCACGTTCGAAGAGGTATCGAGCTACGCCAGCTCGCTTGAGCGCAACTCGCAGGTGCTCTATTCGCTGAGCGATTACACGAACCTCACGCGAGCAGGGCGCATGCCCAAGGTCGCCGGCGTCGTGGCGAACAAGCTGAACATTCGCATGCTCGGGACCGCAACAGCGGAGGGGACGATGAAGATCGTCGGGCCCGCCAGAGGCGAAAAGAAGATGGCCAAGAAGATTCTCAGCACGATGGAATCCGATGGCTTCACCGGGGGCGAGGTCTACATCGACCACGTTAAGAACGAAGCGGGCGCACAACTGCTTGCAGACGCGATCACGGAAAAGTGGCCGGCCTCGACCTGCCATATCCTGCCGTGCCGAGCCCTCTGCTCGTTCTATGCCGAAAACAGCGGCATCATCCTGGGCTACGGCTGGGACGACGCATCGGGCCTTGAGGCTTAAAAGGCGTACCGCAGAGACGCAGAATAGATCGTGGCTAATAAGTTCGATTCAGAGCTATTCCAAAATCTTCTCAAAGCAGATGACATTATCTGGCGTAGGAGCTCACTGCGTTCTAAACGACCTGCTCGCAACCAAGAGATCCATTGCAGCGTAATCGCT
>CAVDTO010000238.1:0-2675 GCA_963611895.1 bacterium | reverse complement strand
CCTGACCGAACTCGATGACGTCGCCCTCCCCTATGAGACGGTCGGGCTCGGGCGGCATAGGCGTGTCGATGCCGAAGTTCGCGCTCTGCCAGGCGACGTTCACACGCATGCAGTCCACATCGAGCGCGGGAAGGACGAAGGGAACCTCGGGGCCCAGCGCCGCGCGCATGCCGGCCATGCCGCCCACGTGGTCGGCATGGCCATGCGTGCAGACGAGCGCCGCGACCTCGACGCCCGGATGCGTGCGCTCGAGATGCGCCGCGAGCTGCTCGCCCGCCCACGCAGGGTCGATGACCACGCAGGAGTCGCCGCTGAAGACGAAATAGGTGTTGGTCTGGATGGGGCCGTTCACGATCGCCTCGACCGAGACCGGGCCACACGCATTCAAATCGAGAGTCATACTCTCTCACTTTCTGGTTATCGGCACACCGCTCCTGCACCCGCACCGAACGGCCGACTGCTACGAGCGGCGCCTGAGGGTGGCGCCGCCCTCGCCCGGCATGAGGCGGCGCGCGTCGTAGACCGAGTCGACGCGGCCGACCGAGGCCAGCAGCGGGTCGAGGCCGCTCGCGTCGGAGATCTCGACCAGGAAGCGCAGCGTCGCCACGCCCTCGCGGTTGGTGGAGGTGGCCGCCGAGAGGATGTTTCCGCCGGCGTCGCCGATCGCGATGGTGACGTCTTTGAGCAGCCCCATGCGGTCGAGGCACTCTACCACGATCTCCACCTGGAAGAGCGCGTCGGCCGCGCCGTCCCAGGCGACCTCGATCATGCGCTCGGGGTTTGCCATGAGTCCCTTGACGTTGGGGCAGTTGGCGCGGTGCACCGAGACGCCGCGGCCGCGCGTGATGAAGCCGACGATGTCGTCGCCCGCCACGGGGTTGCAGCAGTGCGCGAGGCGGATGAGCAGGCCGTCGCCGTTCGCGCTCTTGACCACAACGCCCGAGGAGCCCTTCTTGGAGCGGGGCTTGCGGTTGGAGCCGCGCGCGGGCATCTTGACGATCTCGGCCATGGCCTCGACCTTGGGGTTCGTGCCCTCCTCTTTGGGGTCGAGAATCGCCTGGACCTTGTTGCCCACGGCGCGCACCGCGACCTTGCCCGCGCCGATGGCGGCGAACAGGTCCTCGAGATGCTTGTAGTTGAGCTCCGTCGCGACCTTGTTGAGCGCGCGCGTGGAGCGCGGCGTGGAGATGCCGTAGCCGCGCTTGCGCAGGTCGCGCCCGAGCTGCTCGCGGCCGGCGGCGGCGTCGTCGTCCTTGGTGACGGCGGCGAAGTAGCGGCGGATCTTGGACTTGGCGCTCGGCGTCTTGACGATCTTGAGCCAGTCGCGCGAGGGCTTGGCGTTCTTGTTGGTGAGCACCTCGACGCGGTCGCCCATCTTGAGCTCGTGCGTGAGGGGAGCCACGACGCCGTTGACCTTGGCGCCCACGCAGTGGTTGCCCACCTCGGTGTGCACGGAGTAGGCGAAGTCGAGCGGCGTGGAGCCGGCGCGCAGGCTCATGACCTCGCCCTTGGGGGTGAAGACGAAGATCTCCTGGTCGAAGAGGTCGACCTTGAGCGAGTGCAGGTACTCCTTGGGGTCGTCCACGTCCTCGGCGGCCCAGTCGAGCGAGCGCTTGAGCCAGTTGATCTGGTCGTCGAGGCGCTGGGCGTCGGACGTCTTGGCGGCCGTGGAGCCGCCGCTCTTCTTGTAGAGCCAGTGCGCGGCGATGCCGTACTCGGCCTGCTCGTGCATCTCGTAGGTGCGGATCTGGATCTCGAGCGGGCGCGCGGTGGGGCCGATGACCGTGGTGTGCAGCGACTGGTAGTTGTTGAACTTGGGCATGGCGATGTAGTCCTTGAAGCGCCCGGGCATGGGGTGCCAGAGCGTATGGACGGCGCCGAGCGCGGAGTAGCAGTCGCCCACCGTGCGGGTGATCACGCGCAGGGCCACGAGGTCGTAGATCTCGGAGAATTCCTTGCCCTTGCGCTTCATCTTCATGTAGATGGACCAGTAGTGCTTGGAGCGACCGTTGATCTGGAAATCGGTGAGGCCCACGCGGGTGAGCTCGTCGGTGAGCGTCTTGATGGTCTCGTCGAGGAACCGGTCGCGCGCCTCGCGGCTCTCGGCGACCATGCGCGCGATGCGCTGGTACGCGTCGGGCTCGAGATAGAAGAAGCTCAGGTCCTCGAGCTCCCACTTGATGGAGCTCATGCCGAGGCGGTCGGCGAGCGGCGCGTAGACGTCCATGGTCTCGCGCGCCTTGAACAGGCGGCGGTCCTCGCGCAGGGCCGCGAGCGTGCGCATGTTGTGCAGGCGGTCGGCCAGCTTGACGATGATCACGCGGATGTCGTGCGACATGGCGAGGAACATCTTGCGCAGGTTGAGGGCCTGCTTCTCGTCCATCGAGTCGACCTCGATGTTGGTGAGCTTGGTCACGCCGTCCACGAGCTCGGCGACCGTCTCGCCGAAGAGCTCGGAGACGTCGGCGAGCGAGGTCTCGGTGTCCTCGACCGTGTCATGCAGAAGCGCGGCGCAGACGACGTCGCAATCCATCTTGAGGTCGGCCAGGATGATCGCGACCTCAACGGGATGGTTGATATACATCTCGCCCGAGCGGCGCTTCTGCACGCGGTGCTTCTCGGCGGCGAAGCAGTAGGCGCGCTCCGCCTTGGAGAAGTCCGACTCGCTCATGTAC
>CAVDTO010000237.1:0-2683 GCA_963611895.1 bacterium | reverse complement strand
GCTATATGACGAGCGCGGCCAAGGCGGCAGAGGCCGCCGATGCCGTTGCCAACGGCGCCGATGAGATCGACATGGTCATCGACCAGGGTATGGTGAAGGCGCGCGACTACGAGGCGATCGAGGCCGACATTCGTCAGGTGCGCGAGGCGGTCCCGACTGCGACGCTCAAGGTGATCGTCGAGACATGCTACCTGGCGCAGGAGACCAAGGTGCCTATCTGCGGTTGCGTTGAGCGTGCTGGAGCGGACTTCATTAAGACCAGTACGGGATTCGGCACGGCGGGCGCTCAGATCGAGGACGTTGCCCTGTTTGCGCGCGAGCTCGGCGGGCGCGTAAAGGTGAAGGCGGCCGGCGGCATCCGCACGCGCGAGGACCTTGCTGCGTTCGTTGCGGCGGGTGCCGACCGCATCGGTTGCAGCGCGAGCCCGCAAAAGTTGTTTGGCTAAGTCTTGGTTGAGGCGAAGTTTCGAGATGCGGCAAAATATTGAGGGGGGGGGCGCTTCATTTGAGATTTCTCGGAAGTGTTCCTCCGCTCAATTAATGAGCGCTTGGGCCGCAAGCATCGCGTGTTGCCGAGGCAAAGCAAAGGCGATTAAGGAACGGAGCCCGGTGTTTTGATTGTTTCATTTGAATGAAACAAGATACGTTAAAACCCCAGTTACTTTGCGTTAAACGGGATTTTGCAGCAAATTGTCATCTCGAAGGACGTATAGTTCAAAATATTAGAACGTCCTGTTGTACGTATCGATTCGATAAGGTGGGGAGGGCATCGATATGGCCGATCAGACCACGCTTGATTTCAGTGGCAAGGAGCAGCTTTACTCGCAGCTCTACGACATTTTGTTTCAGGACATCATTGGCGGCGTGTATGCCGTGGGCGATCTGATCCCCTCCGAGAGCGAGCTTATGCGCAACTACGGCGTTTCGCGTGCGACGGCTCGCAAGGCCATGGAGATGCTCTCCAACAACGGACTCATCAGCAAGCGGCGCGGCAAGGGTTCCGAGGTCATCTCGAACATGCCCGCGAACTCGCTCCAGCGCGTCACCAGCTACATGAAAAAGAACGTGGCCGACAACGTCTCTCCGCAAAAGCGCCTGCTCGACGCCGCGGTCGTGCCCGCCCCCGACGGCCCTGCAGTCGCGCTCGGCCTTGCTGCCGGCACGCCCGTATACCGTCTGCGCCGCGTGCGCTATTCGGGCGATCTGCCGTTCTACCTCGAGACCCTCTATTACGAGGACGGCTACGTGCCCAACATCTTGGAGCACGACTTCTCCAAGGAGTCGCTGCGCGCGTACGTGTACAACACCTGCGGCATCAGCTGGGTGCGCGCCACGCAGAAGATCTTCAGCTGCGTGGCCGACGCCGACCGCGCCGAGCTTTTGGGCATCGAGGAGGGCGACCCGCTGCTGCTGATCGAGCGCGTGTCGTTCGACGCGCAGAACAACCCGCGCGAATACGTTGAGACTTACTTCCGCGGCGACCTCTACCGCCTCGAGATCGAGCTCGACGCGTAGGGGAGCTCTTGCCTTCTTGCCGCCTGGCGAGTGCGAACAAAATCCATCTTCATGCAGCTCACGCGGGCATGTAGGAGTATTATACGAATATACGGACGTTTGATTTTCGGCTAAAACAGGGGCCATCTGGCAGCCGGCTCTAACGTCTGCAACAATTGGTTCATTAGGCCCGATCGGGCACATGCGAAAGGATGCAACATGTCAATCAAAGTCTTTGCCGACGGTGCCGATCTGCGGGGCATGCTCAGCATGCACGGCGAGGTCGACGGCTTTACCACCAACCCCTCGCTCATGAAGGCCGGCGGCGTGACCGACTACCGCGCATTCGCCAAGGAGGTTCTCGGCCAGATCACCGACGTGAGCGTGTCGTTCGAGGTCTTTGCCGACGACCTTGCCGGCATGGAGGCCGAGGCGCGCGAGATCTCGTCGTGGGCCGACAACGTCTACGTCAAGATCCCGTGCGTGACCACCAAGGGCGAGTCCACCGCCGAGCTCGTGCGCAAGCTTTCGGCCGAGGGCATCAAGATCAACATCACCACGATCTTCACGGCCGCCCAGGTAGACGAGGTTGTGGACGCCGTGAGCCCCACCACCCCGAGCATCATCTCGATCTTTGCCGGCCGCATCGCCGACACCGGCGTGGACCCGCTGCCGTTCATGGAGGAGTCCGTTAAGAAGGCGGCCGTCAAGCCCGCCGCCGAGGTCCTTTGGGCGAGCACTCGCGAGCTGCTGAACATCTACCAGGCCGAGAAGATCGGTTGCCAGATCATCACCGTGCCCAACGGCATCCTCGCCAAGCGCAAGAACGTGGGCAAGGACCTCTACGAGTACTCGCTCGACACCGTGCGCGGCTTTGCGCGCGACATCCAGGCCCTCGGCTTTCACATCCTGCCCGAGGAGTAAGCGGCGCGACTGCGTACCTGCATAGGTCTTTAGCCCTTAAGTGATTGTCCCTCTCGGTTTTAGCGAGCCGAGAGGGACTTTTTCGTGGCCGGGATCGGTGCCGGCGGCGAGGCTGGATGCCGAAAGCGGGGCTACGGTGACGTGTGCTGCAAAAAAGACGAAAGTCGAAAGCAGTCTGGCGGGTCGTTTGGTGCGCTTAGAATCTCTAAGCTATGACCTGTAGTTTTGTTGATGCGTGGCCATCTCTACTCGCCAAGTTCCGCAT
>CAVDTO010000236.1:0-2693 GCA_963611895.1 bacterium | reverse complement strand
TCTTGACGTCGGAAACCGTCTTGACGGGGGCTGCGTTCACGTGGACCGTCTGGTCGGCGTCCTCGAGGCCCTCGTGCTTGGCGCTGTGCGCCGGCAGCGTGGCGTGGGGTGAACGGCGGACGAGAGGGGCTTTGCGTTAACGTGCTATCGTGATTTAGGCTGACAATCCATCGACTGGAAGGATGTGCAGATGACAGGCGCTTCCGTGGAGAACGAGGAGGCAAAAACTCACCCAAAACCTTCCAGGACGGCCGAACAGCTAGTTGCACTCCTCAAGACCCGAGGCGTGACGTTCTATGCGTGTGACGAGGCGGAAGCCCTGGACTATCTCCGGCACGTCAATAACTACCTTCGTACGGCTTCATATCGCAAGCTCTATCCGGTGAAGCTTTCCGGCGACGACGCGGGGAAGTATGCCGGTTTGGATTTTGCGGCGCTGGTCAAGCTCTCTTCCGTCGATCGTGAGCTTCGCACGACGTTTCGCGAGATCACTATCGACATCGAGCATTTCGCACGGGTCGAGCTTGCTGAGAAGTGCGTTGAGCAGGGTGAGGACGGCTATGAAATCGTTGAGGACTACTTCGATCGACTGCGCAAGATTGGCAACGAACGGGTTATCACCGCGATCGAAGGCAGGTCATTCACGGGAAATCGCTCCGATCCGTACTCCGGCGACCTTATCGCGCACTACATCGACGACCTTGGTGGCCTTTCTGTGTGGGCTCTGCTCGAGGTGGTCGAGTTCGGGCGGTTTGCTGACTTCTGGCTGTTCTGCGCGCGAAGGTGGAAAGACGAGGAGATGCGCCGTCAGCACTATGTACTCAGGTCGGTAAAGGGTCTTCGCAACGCCTGCTGCCACAATAGCTGCATCGTGCATGCGTTCAGCAAGGAAGCAGAGAGCGCGGAGTACACCGTCCGCGAGCCCCTGGCATCGTCGCTCAAGGAAAACGGCCTCAAGAACAGCAAGTCGCGCAAAGCGAAACTCAGGAACCTGCGTATCGCCCAGATCGCGGCAACGCTGTACGCGGCTTCCGTCTATTGCGAGCGCGACAGTACGAGGAGGCGACATGTTGAGCTGATCGAGCGCTTGCGTAAGGCTGTCGACAGCGCGCGGCCGTTCTTTCCTCCTGATGGGTCGCTAGGGGCCTATTTCGATTTCATTTTCAAGATGGTTGACATTTGGCTTCCATCGCGATCAAAATACTGCTAGCTGAAAAATCCTTTGGGGTTTGTAGGGGCGTGTCCGATTTGTCGGATGCGCTCCAGTTTTTTTGTAGCGATATTTTCTCGGCATGAGCCTAAGCCGCTAAATTTGCCCCAGATGGCAATGTTTCACGATTTTGGGAACCGGTCACAAGGCCATCTCAAAGATTCTTATGCGCTTGTTCAATCCTCCTTTATCTTGTCGTTTGACTAAACGACCGAATATACGTATATTTAACCCGCAAAACGGTGGCTTTGGTTTACACGCCGTCTGCATATTTTGCTAAAACGTTTATCCGGCAACGTTCCTGCGAATTTATCGTGAGCGTTCTGATAAATGCTTTAGCAAACGTGCGCCCAGTTGCGTTTTTGCAGATAGATGATGCTTTTTGCCTGATAAACTAAACCCCGTTTTGTGACGATGGCCACCATCGCAAGATGGCTATGGCGGCAAAGCTGGCAAGCGCGGCCAAAGGCGCCGTGCGGCAGGGAGGTCGAAGAATGACGAACGAGGAGCTCGCGCGCTACGCGAACGAGGTCCGCAAGGGGATCGTGCGCGGCGTGCATGCCGCCAAAGCCGGGCATCCGGGCGGATCGCTCTCCATCGCGGATATCCTTACCTACCTTTACTTTGAGGAGATGAACGTCGATCCGGCCGACCCGCAGCGCGCCGACCGCGACCGCCTCGTGCTCTCCAAGGGGCACGCCGCCCCGGCGCTCTACTCCGTGCTCGCGCAGCGCGGATTCTTCCCGGTGGAGGAGCTCGAGACGCTCCGCCACGTGGGCAGCCGCCTGCAGGGCCACCCCAACATGAACGACACCCCGGGCGTCGACATGTCCTCGGGCTCGCTCGGCCAGGGCATCTCGGCCGCGGCCGGCATGGCACTCGCCGCCAAGCACTGGGGCGACGCCTACCGCACCTACGCGATCCTCGGCGACGGCGAGATCGAGGAGGGCCAGGTCTGGGAGGCCGCCATGTTCGCGGGCAACCAGCAGCTCGACAACCTCTGCATCGTCGTGGACCACAACGGGCTTCAGATCGACGGCACCAACGAGGAGGTCAACTCCCCGATGCCCATCGCCGACAAGTTCCGCGCCTTCAAGTTCCACGTGATCGAGCTCGACGACGGCGCCGACTTCGACAAGATCCGCGCGGCCTTTGCCGAGGCGCGCGAGCACAAGGGTGCGCCCACCTGCATCGTGGCCGAGACCGTCAAGGGCAGGGGCGTGAGCTATATGGAGAACGCAGTGGGCTGGCATGGCAAGGCCCCGAACGACGAGCAGTTCGAGCAGGCGATGGCCGAGCTCGAGGCAGCAGGGGAGGAGCTGTAGATGGCAGACGCAAAACTGGTCGCCACCCGTGTGAGCTATGGCGAGGAGCTCGTGGCCCTCGGCGCCGAGCGCGATGATTTCGTGGTGCTCGACGCCGACCTGGCAGCGGCGACCCAGACCGGCAAGTTCAAGGCCGCCTACCCGGAGCGCTTCTACGA
>CAVDTO010000235.1:0-2714 GCA_963611895.1 bacterium | reverse complement strand
ATGGACTTATCGCCCACGGTGACCGCAAGCATCTCGGGACGCAGGCGAGCGCCATGACAGGCCCCGCAGGGCTCCTCCCGAATGAACTTCTCGAGACGGGCCTTGGTGTTCTCGTTCGTGGACTCAACATAGCGCTCGTAAAGAAGGTTCCTCACGCCCGAGAACTTGGTCGTCCAACGGCTCTGGGTACCGTTGAGCTTGGTGTAGCGCACCTCCATCTTCTTGTCGCCGAGACCGTCCAAGAACGCCTTCTTTGCACGAGGAGGAAGGTCTTTCCATGGCGTGGACGGATCGACTTTGAGATGAAGGCAAAGCGCGTGCAGAATCTGAGGGTAGTAATTCCCGTTCCCGAAAAAGCTGCCGAAAACGCCCTCGTCAACCGATAGATTCGGGTCCGTTATCAGGGCCTCGGCATCGACGGTCTTCTTGAATCCCAGTCCGTCGCACTCCGGGCACGCACCGTAGGGAGCGTTGAACGAGAAGTCGCGCGGCTGCAGGTCATCGATGGAGTGGCCGTGCTCCGGGCAGGCAAGAGCGAGCGAGTACTCCAGCAACTCCCCTTCGGTCCCGCCGGGTGCATCGCGATCGGGCAGCATGTAGACAGCGACGTTGCCGTTCGCAAGGGTCGTCGCCTGCTCGACTGCCTCGGCAATACGCGCGGTAGAGCTCTCGCGAATTACGATGCGGTCTACCACGACCTCGATATCGTGCTTGAACTTCTTATCGAGCTCGATGCTCTCGTCAAGAGACCGCACTTCGCCATCGACGCGCACGCGCGAGAAACCCTCGCTCCTCAGGTCATCGAACAGCTTGGTGTACTCGCCCTTCCTACCGCGAACGACCGGCGCGAGCACGAACGCGCGTCGCCCGTTTCCGGCCGCAAGGATCTTGTCGGCAACCTGGTCGGTCGTCTGACGCTCGATCACCCTTCCGCACTCGGGACAATGGGGCACGCCAACGCGTGCAAACAACAGACGCAGGTAGTCGTAGATTTCCGTCACCGTTCCGACCGTGGAGCGCGGGTTCTTGCTCGTCGTCTTCTGGTCGATCGAGACGGCCGGCGAAAGCCCATCGATCGAATCGAGATCCGGCTTGTCCATCTGACCCAAAAACTGACGTGCGTAACTCGAAAGGCTTTCGACGTAGCGACGTTGCCCTTCGGCGTAAATGGTGTCGAAAGCGAGGCTTGATTTCCCCGAACCGGAAAGCCCGGTGATGACCACGAGCTTGTCGCGCGGAATCTCGATATCGATATCGCGCAGGTTATGCTCACGAGCGCCACGAATGACGATAGATGAATCGGACATGAAGGCTCCTTGCCCATGAATTCGTTTGCTGGGGTTGAGTTTAACGTATATTTCGAAACATATGTTCGTATTTATTGATAAACTTCAGTTGTCGACACGACCGATGCCGGCATTCACTCGACAGGTACAATGGCCAGAAACCCAAGGGTCATCGACTAATGAGGAGATCATTATGAGCTGCGAACACGCTAAAAACGCAGACGGCGCCACCGCTCCACAGCAGTTTGAAGAGAACAGCCTTTCCGAGGTAAAGCGCGTTGTTGCCGTGCTTTCCGGAAAAGGCGGCGTGGGCAAGTCGTTCGTTACCGGTGCGCTCGCAACCGAGCTTTCTCGCGGTGGGCACAAGGTCGGAATCCTCGACGCCGACATCACCGGTCCCTCTATCCCCAAGATGTTCGGAATGAGCGGCAGGCATGTTCACGCCCTCGGCAACCTTCTTTTGCCCGAGATCTCCGATCACGGCACCAAGATCATGAGTTCCAACCTGCTCCTCGGCAACGAGACGGACCCGGTTCTCTGGCGCGGACCCGTTATCGCTGGCGCCATCCGTCAGTTCTGGAGCGAAACTTCCTGGGGCCCGCTCGACTACCTGCTGGTCGACATGCCCCCGGGAACAGGCGATGTAGCCCTCACGGTCTTCCAATCGCTCCCCGTCGAGGGAATCGTGATCGTGACTAGCCCGCAAGACCTGGTCTCCATGATTGTCGCCAAAGCTGTGAACATGGCCGCAAAGATGAACGTTCCCGTCCTCGGCATCATCGAGAATCTGAGCTACGTCGAGTGCCCCGACTGCGGCAAGAAAATCGAGGTCTTTGGTAAAAGCAAACTCGATGCCGTTGCGGCGGAGTACGGTCTCAGCGTACTCGGAAAGCTACCTATCGACCCGGCGCTCGCCGCCGCTTGCGATGCCGGCACCATCGAGAGCGTGCTCCCAAACAACTTCCTTCCCGAGGCGCTTGCTGCCGTCCAAAGGCTCGACGCATCGGTCGCCAAAGAGGTCTAAGTGGAAACCGCGTCGTTTTATGACCTCGTCGTAATCGGCGGCGGGGCGTCCGGGCTCTCGGCTGCACTCGTTGCCGCGCGCAAGCATAAAAACGTCCTCGTTATCGAGCGCGACGTTGCTTGCGGGCTCAAAATCCTCGCGACGGGCAATGGCCGCTGCAACCTCTCGAATGAGCATCTCGATCCCAAGCGTTATCGGCACCAGGACATCGTGCGTACCGTTATGGGCGAACATCCCGAAGCGGAGCTTGCATCTTTTTTCGACTCCCTTGGAATCGAAACCGTTTGCGAAGACGGACGCCTGTACCCACGAACGAAGCGCGCGGAATCGGTGCGCGACACGCTCCTCGGCGCGGCCACCCGATCGGGAATCGATTTCCTTTTGGGAAGCACGTTGGTTCGGGC
>CAVDTO010000234.1:0-2739 GCA_963611895.1 bacterium | reverse complement strand
GCTTTCAGGTGCCCCTGCTTGTATTTGTCCCAGAGCGCGTATTTATTGGGCGTTTTTGGCTCTTCTGTCTCCAATTAAAGGTTGTCGGCGCTCGATCGGCTTGCAAGCGCTACCGTGTAGGGGTGCTTGGGGGAGCACCAGACGATTCGCACCTAGGGCCGGGTTCCACTGGCCTAAACGCACTTAAAACGAAGCAGGGAATCTATGGAAACCGAAAAGCAGCATCTAGAGCAGGGCCACGCCCAGGCTCAGGGTCAAAATCACAAGCCGAACCAGGGCCAGGTCCAAGCTCAGGGCCATGATCGCCAGCTGAACCAGGGACAAGTCACGGGGCGGCAGCCGGGCCAGCAGCCGGGCCAGCAGAAAAACCGGGGCGGCAAAAAGCAAGGCCGCGCCGCGGGCCGCGCTAAAAAGCGAACGCTCGGCCTGGTAGTCGCCCTTATTGTGTTCGCGCTCGCCGTGGGCGGTGCGGCGGGGGCCATCGCCTTTACGGGCGTCTTCTCGGCTCAGCATGGCGGGGAGGCCGCAGTCAAGGAGGACGGCTCCAAGAAGTCGGACTCCAGTGCGAAGGTGGTCGATGTTCAGGACAAGTCGGCCAAGGAGCAGACCAAGGCCGAGGCCAAAAAGTCCGAGGAGGAGCAGGCTGCGGCCGACGCGCGCCGCGCCGAGCTCGAGCTCGACCCCAACAAGCAGACCGAGTGGAACACCACCCACAACAACGGGACCAACACCGTTTATCTTACGTTCGACGACGGCCCGTCCGAGAACACCAAGAAGGTCCTCGACATCCTCGACACCTACGGCGCCAAGGCCACGTTCTTCGTGACGGGCAACGATGCCGACTACCGTTCCTCGATCAAGGACGCCTACGACCGCGGCAACGCCATCGGCATGCACACCATGACGCACGATTATTCGATCTACAGCTCGGTCGACACGTATTTCAACGACCTTCACCAGGTCGAAGAGGTGGTCAAGGAGCAGATCGGCTACGTGCCCTATCTCGTGCGGTTCCCGGGCGGCTCCTCCAACACGGTGTCGCGCAACTATTGCTCGGGCATCATGAGCCAGCTCTCGCAGGAGTTGCAGGCGCGCGGTTACCAGTACTACGACTGGAACGTGAGCTCGTCGGATGCGGCGGCCGCGACCGTGGACACCGAGACGATCGTGCAGAGCTCGTGCGTGGAGGGCTACCCCAACGTCATGCTGCTGTTCCACGACTCGGCCTCCAAGACCACGACCGTCGAGGCGCTGCCGCGCATCATCGAGTTCTACCGCGACCGCGGCTACGAGTTTAAGGCCATCGACCGCTCGGTTTGGGTCCAGCATCACGCCATCGCCAACTAACGGGCGCGGTTGCGCCGCGGTTGCGCGATCTGATCGAGCTATTTTCGATAATGTGTGGCATTTTCTAATTCAGTCGAGTACAACCAGCAAAACCCCAGGAAAGCAGCAGTCGCTTTCCTGGGGTTTTGTCGTGTCTACTCTGAAGATGGCCGAAATGCCACACATTATCGAAAATAGCGTCGTCCAGTTGCGACGCAGCGTTCGATTTCGTCGCGATGCTTGGTCGTTTTGCGCCGCCAGCTTCGGTGCGGTGCCCGTGGCGGGCGGCGGTTCGCGCGTGGTGGTGCCGCCAGCTGCGCTGCGGTGCGCGACTGCGGTGCTCAGCTGGGGCACGACGCGCTGCTACGCGGCGGTGCCTTCGATGATCGGGAGCGCGCGCATGAGGTCGCGTTCGTTGATCGAATGCGGTGCCGCGGCGCGCGTCTTGGGCTTGGCGCAAAACGCGATGCCCACGCCGGCGGCCTGGATCATGGGGATGTCGTTCGCGCCGTCGCCCATGGCAACGGCCTGCTCCATGGGGATGCCGAGTTCGGCCGCCCAGGTGCGCAGGGCCTCGAGCTTGCGTTCCTTGGTGACGATCTCTGCCGCAAGGCGCCCGGTGAGCTTGCCGTCTTTGACCTCGAGTCGGTTGGCAAGGCAATAGTCGATTCCCGCCGCTTCGACGATTCGGTCGGCAACCTCGTGGAACCCGCCGCTCACCACGCCGACCTTCCAGCCGCGTTCATGCGCGCTGCGCACCAGCTCGAGCGCGCCCGGCGTGAACGTCACGCGCGCGAAGGCGCGGTCGAACACGCTTTTGTCGAGCCCGGCGAGCAGCGCCACGCGCTCCTCGAGCGCCTGCTTAAAGTCCAGCTCGCCGCGCATCGCGCGCTCGGTGATCTGCGCCACGCGCTCGCCTACGCCAGCCTCCTCGCCCAAAAGATCGATCACCTCCTCGTTGATGAGGGTCGAGTCGATATCCATGACGATGAGACGCATCTCTGCGCTGGCGGTTTGCGTTGCGGCAGGCATAGGGGACCTTTCTTGTTGGCGTGGCCCCTACTGTAGCGAAAAGCGCGGGGCCGTGCCCGTCTGGCGACGAATCGTTACAGCTGGTTAAGTTGCCATGCGTTCGAGCGGCTGGCAGCCCGATGCCGCGCAAACGGCACGGCGTCGTGGGGGAGTGTGGACGACGGTTGCCATCTCCGTTGAGCTGCAAGCTCGGATTTGGCGGCTGGCTTGGCGGGCTGGGCCGCACCGCGATCGCCGGCGCCGTCCCCAGCATTGCGTCCGTGCGCCGATTATTCGAGCGGCCCGCGGCGGCAGCCTATCGGTCCGCGAGGATCTGCTTGCATTCCTCGAGCCAGGCGCAGTTGGCCTCTTCGCGCCGGATGGCGCCGAGCAGTACCAGGT
>CAVDTO010000233.1:713-2740 GCA_963611895.1 bacterium | reverse complement strand
CGGAGCGCAGGGCGCCTCATATCCCCTCGGCCCTGGGCCGTCGCGTTCAGACCTATCGCCGATGCTGTCATACCCTCAAATAAAAAGCCGCCCGAAAGCACATGCTCTCGGGCGGCTTGCGTTAGCACTCTGAAGAGGTCGTTGTTACTTGACCTGGGCGACGTAGGCCACGTTGGTGGAGGAGACCTTGTCGTCGAGCTGGACGCTCATGCGCGGATCGCCGGCGGTGGCGACGGTGATGTCGCCGGTCTCGACGTAGCCGAGCTCCTTGGCGGTCTCGACGGCCTTCACGATGGTACCGTTGACGGTGCCCTGCGTGATGGCGGCGAGGTGCGGGATGACGCCCCAGTACATGATCATCTGCTGGACGGCCCACTCGTGGCGGGAGAACGCGCAGATCGGCATGTTCGGACGGAAGTGGCTCACGAGGCGAGCGGTGCGGCCCGTGGTGGTCGGCACAGTGAGGCACTTGGCGCCGACGGTGGTGGCCATGTTCACGGCGGACATACCCACGACGTTGTTGACGATGCGGGTGCCGTGAGCGCCGGCCGGCATCTCGAGCGGGGCGTGCGCGGGGAGGTACTTCTCGGTCTCGACGGCGATGCTGGCCTGCATCTTCACGGCCTCGACCGGGTACTTGCCGGCAGCGGACTCGCCGGAGAGCATGACGGCGTCGGTGCCGTCATAGATGGCGTTGGCGACGTCGGCGACCTCGGCGCGCGTGGGGCGCGGGTTCTGCTGCATGGAGTCGAGCATCTGCGTAGCGGTGATGACGGGCTTGTAGGCCGCGTTGCACTTGGCGATGATCTCCTTCTGGATGTGCGGGACGAGCTCGGGCTTGATCTCGATGCCCAGGTCGCCGCGGGCGACCATGATGCCGTCGGAGTGCTCGAGGATGTCGTCGAAGTTATCGACGCCGAGGGCGCACTCGATCTTCGGGAAGATGGTGACGTGCTCGCCGCCGTTCTCGCGGCAGAGGGTGCGGATGCCCTCGACGGACTCGCCATCACGGATGAAGGAGGCGGCGATGTAGTCGATGTTCTCGGTGAGGCCGAACAGGATGTCCTGCTTGTCGCGCTCGGTGATGGCGGGCAGCGAGATGTTCACGTTGGGCATGTTGACGCCCTTGCGCTCGCCGATGAGGCCGTCGTTCTTGACGACGCAGGTCATGTCCTGGCCGGAGACGGACTCGACCTCGAGGGCCACCAGGCCGTCGTCGATCAGGATGAGGGAGCCGGCCTCGACCTCGGAGGGGAGGGCCAGGTAGTCGAGCGAGATGTGCTCGGCGGTGCCGTGGAAGTCCTCGGAGGTGGGCTGGGCGGTCACGACGATCTTGTCGCCGGTCTTGACGGCGACCTTCTTGCCGTCGACGAGCAGGCCGGTGCGGACCTCGGGGCCCTTGGTGTCGAGCAGGATGCCGACGGGCATGCCGAGCTCCTTGGAGATGCGGCGGACACGCTCGATGCGGCCGTGATGCTCCTCATAGGAGCCGTGCGAGAAGTTGAAGCGGGCGACGTTCATGCCCGCCTTGATCATCTCGCGGATCGTCTCGTCGCTGTCGCAGGCGGGACCCATGGTGCATACGATCTTAGTGCGCTTAATCATTCAGACCTCCATCTGATTCTTGTTGCGCTGGATAAAACGAGATAAGAAATAAAACCAAGGGCATTATAGCGAATGAGTTACCGCACATCCGAAAAAAACGACCGTACGGCGATTGATTGCTCAACGTGTACGCGCTCTTGGTGTAAGGGTAAACAATTTTTATCCGCAAAATGCCCGCTCGGGGCGCTGTTCAGTTATACGTATAAGTTAAAACTGCGGGTAAAATCGTTTTATCAATTTGAATTATCCGTTGAGAGAGCCGCGTCTTGCGCTCTCGCGCGAGCTTGAGCGGGCCTTTTGTTGGGGCCTCGGTAAGGCGCCCGCAAAGATTCGCCCCTTTCGTGCATGCGCGCGCCGGTTGCGTTACCATAGCCGAACTATCAATTGCATCGTGGCCCGTTTGGTCCGGTGAGCCCTTGCCC
>CAVDTO010000233.1:0-703 GCA_963611895.1 bacterium | reverse complement strand
CCGCTCGGGGCGCCGTCAAGTTATACGTACATGTTAAAACGGCGGGTAAAATCGTTTTATCAATTTGAATTATCCGTTGAGAGAGCCATATTTTGCGCTCCCGTTCGGGCTTGAGCGGGGCTTTTGTTGAGGTCTCGGTAAGGCACCTGAAAGGATCTGCAAAGATTCGCCCCCTTCGTGCATGCGCGCGCCGGTTGCGTTACCATAGCCGAACTATCAATTGCATCGCGGCCCGTTTGGTCCGGTGAGCCCTTGCCCTCTCCTGGGAATTATGATCGGGCACCGCACCGCCGCGAGCTTAAATCCCAGGGGAGGGAATCTATGCAAAGGGAATACCTGTCGCACGCCGACGAAGTCCTGGAGGGGCTCGGCACGTCCGCCGAATCCGGCCTTTCCGCGGCCCGCGCCTCCGAGCTTTTGGAGGCAAACGGTCCCAACAAGCTTAAAGAAGAAGAGAAGACGCCGCTTTGGAAGCGCTTCTTTGAGCAGATGGCCGACCCGATGGTCATCATGCTCATCGTGGCCGCGATCATCAGCGCGCTCACCGGCCTCGTCAAGGGCGAGGTCGACTTCGCCGACGTGATCATCATCATGTTCGTCGTGGTGGTGAACTCCGTGCTCGGCGTGGTCCAGGAGGCAAAGAGCGAGGAGGCCCTCGAGGCCCTGCAGGAGATGAGCGCCGCCCAGAGCAAGGTTGTGCGCG
>CAVDTO010000232.1:0-2756 GCA_963611895.1 bacterium | reverse complement strand
TTCTTGCGGCGCTCGGCGCGGCGCGCTTTCAGCTCGGCGTAGAGGGCGGCGTCGGTGTCGTCGGTGCCGGAGTCTTCGGCGGGCTTCACGAGTTCCGTGGGCTCGGGTTGGGGCTTGGTGTCCGAGCCGGGTTCGTCGAGCTTGGGCAGCACGCTGGTCTTGTCGTCGGGCATGTTCGGTCCAATCATCCTTGTTCGGTCTCGCGGGAGCGAGGCCTTTTTGGTATTCGAATTTGCTCCATCGGTTCGCGGCGGAATTCATTCACTTTTGTGGAATAATCAACAACCGTGGAATAGATAAAACGCGCCGTGAGCTAATGCGATCAATTCTAGTTCATCTGCGTATCGATCGGTTTAAGGAGGGGCTGCACGATGCCTAAAAAGCGCGTTGACAGGAGGGTCGTCCGAAGCCGCAAGGCGATTATGGACGCGTTCGAGCGCCTGCTTATGGAAAAGCCGATCTCCGAGATTACCGTGAGCGCCATCGCGCGCGAGGCGAATATCGACCGCAAGACCTTTTACGTGCATTTTGGTACCGTCGACGGCCTGCTCGACTCGATGGTTGAGGAGCACGTGAGCGAGGTCGCCGACTTCGTGGAGCAGAACCTGAGTTCCCGCTCGATCGAGACGGTCAAGGAGTCCGAGGAAGTCGCCCGGCTTTTCTTTTCTGCCGTGAACCAGGCCGTCTGCTCGAACTTGGTGCTCAATCGCAAGATCTTGGACAGCATCCCCACCGAGGAGTTCATGGGGCGCGTGCGCAAACCGCTCGAACGCGAGATCGTGGAGCGCAAGATCATCCCCGAGCGCATCAAGGACGATATGTTCGAGTACTACCTCTCGTATATCCTGAGCGGGCTCATCGGCGTCTACCGCACCTGGTCGCTTGCGGACGACCCGGTCGACATCGAGCGGGTCTCGGATGTTGCGAACAAGCTCACGATGTACGGGCTCTCGTCGCTCAGGGGGCGGCTGTAGGGCCTACAGAGAAGGGGCGCGTCGACCATAGCCGATGCGCCCCTTCTGGCGTTTGAATATATGCGTCGGTCCGACCTTAGTTGTGGACGACCACGCACAGGCCGACCGAAATCATGTCGTGGAGTTCCTTGGCCTTGTCGGGTGGCAGGTTCACGCAGCCGTGGCTGCCGACGCTCTGGTAGGCGGTCGGGTTGCCGAAGTTGTAGGAGGCCTGCCAGCTCGCGTCGTGGAGGCCCACGGCGTTGCCCTCGAAGGGCATCCAGTAGCTCACGGGCGTTTTGTACTTGGGCTGGCCGGTAGACGGGTCGGGCAGGCCCACAAGCGTTGCCGCACCGTTGTTGGATTTAATGTAGAAGACGCCCGTGGGGGTGCCGTTGCCCTCGGTCGTGTTGCCGGTGATGACGCCCGACTCCCACAGGATGTTGCCGTCGGCGTCGTAGTAGCGCGCGTACTGCTCCGAGATGTCGACGTCGATGTAGGCGCCCCAGTCGCGCTCACCCTTGTTGGTGTAGGTGTCGCCCTTGGTGCCGTAGGAGAGCTCGATGTCGCCCGACTGCTTGTTCGAGACGGCGTCCTTGATAGTGCTCACGAGTGAGTCGACGTCGACGCTCCAGCCGTAGTCGCCGCCCGAGACGGTGATCTGCTTGCCGTCGGCGCGCGTGTAGGTGCGCTCGGAACCCACGGTGTTGTAGTTGTCGGCGAGCTGGTTGGCCCAGTCGGTGAGGCTGTCGTCGCTCAGGGTGGGGTTGAGCGAGTCGTCGAAGGTGATCCAGTCCTTAAAGGTGGAGCTGTCGAGCTTGCCGGCGTCGTTGCCGTTGAGCTTGAGGGTCACGTTCACGCCGAGAAGGTCGTTGGCCGCGTTGCAGGCGGTCTCCACCTGCTCGTCGGTGAGGCTGTCGTTGAGCGGGGTGTAGGCGTCGCTTCCGATCTGCGTGAGGTCGGCCGTGCTCTCGAGTGCCGCGAGCTCGATCTCGGCGAACTTGATGACGTTCTCTTTGTTGAGCTTCTCGGCCGTCTTAGCAGCAGCGAGCGTGAACTTGCCCTGCTCGGAGTCGTAGGCGGTCGAGGCCGCAAAGGTGCCGGTGCGACCTTCGTTGAACTTGTCGACGGCCTCGCCGAGCTGACTCTCGAACTCATCCTTGTTGAACGCCGAAGAGAGCATCGAGGTGTCGACCTTCTGCGAGAGGTCGACCTTCTCGGTGCTTGCGGATTGACCGGTAGACGAGACGTTCTGCATGAGCTTGACGGGCCAGGCGAAGGGCTCCTGCGCGGAGATGCGCTCGCTCGCGGCCTTCTCTCCGTTAACGAAGGGCTTGGACGAGTCGGGCTGGTAGTTCCACTCAAAGCCGTCACCCGAGACGGTGAGCTTGTAGCTCGACCAGGCGGACTCGATCTTGGACGAGGCCGCTCCGGCATTCATGAGCGAGACGTCGATGCCGGCGATCGAGGTGTTGGGATAGGTCACGAGCGAGAACGCGACGACACCCGCGATGTAGACCACGGCGAGCGCGCCGACGATGGCGGCCACGGCGATCTTGGCCGTCTTGTTGTCCTTGAGGCTGCTGGCCTTTTTGGCGTCGCCCTTGGAGTTGCCGGCCTTGGGGCCGTTCTTTTTGGCTACGGTGCCGTTTGCAGCGCTGCGCTGGCTGCCCGTGACGGCACGCGGCGCCTGCACGCCGGACGCGGTCTTCTGGCCGTTCTTGTTCGCGGCGGCCTCGCTTGCGGGGGTAGCCTCGGTCTGCTGCTTCGTCTGCTGGGCGGGGGTCCACGAAGCGAGCGTGG
>CAVDTO010000231.1:0-2771 GCA_963611895.1 bacterium | reverse complement strand
CCTGGGCCTCAAAAACGCCCTTGGCGCCGTCGACGTTCTCGATGGCCTCCTTGTCGACCTTGGAGTTGTCGGCGATCACCAGGCGCAGGCGCGTGGCGCAGTGCGCAGCGGAGACGACGTTATCGGCGCCACCGATGTTGTCGAGCACCTCTTGAGCTGATTTACGGTAGTCCATGACTCCCCTTTCCGTGCGGGCTCCCTGCCCGAGCACCTCTTACGGTTCATACTGTAATCGTTTTCATTCTCTAGTAGCTGAAATCGTTTACAGCAACGGTGAACGGTAAGGATTTCCAGATAAACGGTTTCTGAGCAATTGGTTTGCGGCGGCTCGTTTGCGAAAGGCTGTTGCGAGGCCTCGCGTGCAGGAGCTAGATCCCCATGACCTGGTAGCCGAGCTTGACCTGCTGAGACACCTCGCCCGCAGCGGCTTTGGAGCGAATGCATTCGAGCAAGAGCTCGCTTGCCTCGATGCCGCTCGTGAGATACCCGTAATGAACCGTGGGAATCCCGCCCGTGACGGAGCGCAAGAAGGCGTTGTCGCCAAAGCCGCTCACGCGGCGCACGCCCTCGCCCACTCCTTTAACCTCATCGATCGCATGGATGGCGCCGGCCGCCATGGTATCGGTCGCGGCGGCGATGAACGCGATATCCGGAGCGACCTCGAGCAGATCGCGCGCCGCACGGTAGCCCGAATCGATGGTGAACGAGCCCTCGCGCACGAGCGCGGGATCGAGTAGGTTGCCGCCCGACACAAGCCCTTCTTCAAACCCGGCCTGGCGGTCGACGCCCGCGGCCTGGTCGCGCTTGGTGACGCCGATGTAGCCCACCTTGCCGGGATGAAGCGCGGCGATCTTGCTCCCGAGCTCGCGCGCCGCACCCAAGTCGTCGTGGAACACGCAGGGCGCAAGCTCGCTCTGCTGACCGATCAGCACGACGGGCACGCGGGCACCCTCAAGAGCGCGGTTATGCTCCTCCGAGAGCTCGGTTGCCACGAGGATGATGCCGTCGACGGGATGGTTCTGGAAGAGGTCGAGGTAGTCGAGCTCGCGCGCGGCGACGTTGTCGGTGTTCGCGAGGAGCATCTGGAACCCCTGCTCGCGCAGGACCTGGCTGATTCCCGCGGTGATGCGGCTCACCGACTCGGAGTTGATCTTGGGCACGATCACGCCGATCAGCTGCGTGCTCCCCGTGCGGAGAGCGCGCGCCTGGCTCGAGCGCACGTAGCCGGTCTCCTCGATGGCCTGCTTGATGCGCTCGGCCTTGTCGCTCGAGAGATAGCCGCCGTTCAGGAAGCGCGAGACGGCCGCGTTCGACACGCCCGCAAGCGCAGCGACATCCTTCATCTTGGCCATTGGTCGCACCACCCATCCGTTAACGTTTTCAGACCATACTAGCCCAAAAAGAAAGGCCGCCCCCCAAAGGAGCGGCCCCGAATGCGGACTATTCGCCAGGCGGCTAGGCGCGCGTGCGGATCTCCTCGGCAACCTTGGCCACGAAGTCGGCGGTCTCCATCTGAACGGTCTCGTTGGAGCGGTCGCGCACCGAGATGTTGCCGGCCTCGACCTCCTTCTCGCCGATGATCAGCATGTAGGGCACGCGGTCGATGGCGCGGGCCTCGCGGATCTTGTAACCGATCTTCTCGTCGCGGTCGTCACAGACCACGCGGATGCCGGCGGCCTCGAGCTCGGCGGTCACGGTGTGGGCATAGTCGCGGCTCTTCTCCGAAACAGGAAGAACCTTGACCTGCACGGGCGCGAGCCAGGTGGGGAACTTGCCGGCAAAGTGCTCGATCAGGATGCCGATGAAGCGCTCGATGGAGCCGAAGCAGACGCGGTGCAGCATGATCGGGCGCTTCTTGGTGCCGTCGGCGTCGACGTACTCGAGGTCGAAGTTGATCGGCATCTGGAAGTCGAGCTGCACAGTGCCGCACTGCCAGGTGCGGCCGAGCGAGTCCTCCAGGTGGAAGTCGATCTTGGGGCCGTAGAAGGCGCCGTCGCCCTCGTTGACCTCGTAGGCCATGCCGAGCTGGTCGAGAGCGGTCTTGAGGCCTTCCTCGGCGCGTGCCCAGTCCTCGTCGGAGCCCATGGAGTCATCGGGGCGGGTGGAGAGCTCCACATGGTACTTGAAGCCGAACTTCTGGTACACGGAGTCGATGAGGTTCACCACGCCGACGATCTCGTCGGTGAGCTGGTCGGGGCGCACGAACAGGTGGGCGTCGTCCTGGTTGAAGCAGCGCACGCGGAACAGGCCGTGCAGGGCGCCGCGGAGCTCGTGACGGTGCACGAGGCCGATCTCGCCGGCGCGGATGGGCAGCTCACGGTAGCTGTGCGGCTTAGAGGCGTACACGAGCACGCCGCCCGGGCAGTTCATGGGCTTGATGCAGTACTCCTCGTCGTCGATGAGCGTGGAGTACATGTTGTCCTTGTAGTGATCCCAGTGGCCGGAGGTCTTCCAGAGCTGCTTGTTCATGATGAGCGGCGTGGAGATCTCGACGTAGCCGGCAGCGTGATGGATCTCGCGCCAGTAGTCGAGCAGCGTGTTCTTGAGCGTCATGCCGTTGGGCAGGAAGAACGGGAAGCCGGGGGCCTCGTCGCGCATCATGAAGAGGTCCATCTCCTGGCCGATCTTGCGGTGGTCGCGCTTCTTGGCCTCCTCGAGGAGATGCATGTGCTCGTCGAGCTCGGCCTTGGTGGCGAACGCCACGCCGTTCACGCGCGTGAGCATCTTGTTGTTCTTGTCGTTCTTCCAGTAAGCACCAGACACGCCCGTGA
>CAVDTO010000230.1:0-2791 GCA_963611895.1 bacterium | reverse complement strand
GGAAGCTGCCGAGTTGGCGGCCATAGGCGTTGCGCTCCACCTCCACGTCCATGGTGGCCAGTCGGGGCGTGCTCTTGTCGTCGTGGGCCGCCAGACGCTGGGCCAGCAGGATAAGGCCCGCGCAGGTGGCAAGGACGGGCATGCCGTTCTCGATGCGGGCGCGCAGGCCCTCCAGCATGCCAAGCTCGGCCAAGAGCTTGCCTTGGGTGGTCGACTCTCCGCCGGGCAGGACGAGCCTGTCAAAAGGCTGTTCGAGGTCTGCTGCCTGGCGAAGCTCCACGGTGCTCTCGCCAAGCTCCGCCAGGCGCTTTTCGTGTTCCGCAAAGGCCCCTTGAACAGCTAATACTGCCGTAGCCATGTGAATCTCCTTACTTGCCGCGCTCTTCCATGATGAGCTGGATCTCGTCGGCGTTGATGCCCACCATGGCCTCGCCGAGGTTGGCAGAGAGCTCGGCGATGAGCTTGGCGTCGTTATAGTTGGCAACCGCCTTGACGATGGCGGCGGCACGGCGGGCCGGGTCGCCGCTCTTGAAGATGCCCGAGCCCACGAAGACGCCCTCGGCGCCGAGCTGCATCATGAGCGCGGCGTCCGCCGGGGTGGCCACGCCGCCGGCGGCGAAGTTCACGACCGGCAGCTTGCCGTTCTCGTGGACGTAGCGCACGAGCTCCACCGGCACCTGGAGCTGCTTGGCGGCCTCGAAGAGCTCGTCTGCGCGCAGGGCCACCACGTCGCGGATCTGCTTCTGGATCTTGCGCATGTGGCGCACGGCCTGCACCACGTCGCCGGTGCCCGGCTCGCCCTTGGTGCGGATCATCGTGGCGCCCTCGGCAACGCGGCGCAGGGCCTCGCCCAGGTTGCGAGCGCCGCAGACGAAGGGCACCTCAAAGGCGGTCTTGTCGATGTGGTACACGTCGTCGGCGGGGGAGAGCACCTCGGACTCGTCGATGTAGTCGATCTCGATGGCCTGGAGCACCTGGGCTTCGGCGATGTGGCCGATGCGGCACTTGGCCATGACGGGGATGGAGACGGCCTGCTGGATGCCGGCGATCATGGCCGGGTCGCTCATGCGGGAGACGCCGCCGGCGGCGCGGATGTCGGCCGGGATGCGCTCGAGCGCCATGACGGCGCAGGCGCCGGCCTCCTCGGCGATGCGGGCCTGCTCGGGCGTGGTCACGTCCATGATGACGCCGCCCTTGAGCATCTGGGCGAGCTGGCGGTTGAGTGCGACGCGCTCGGCGCTCGCTTGCGTGCTGGTCTCTGCCATGAGAATCTCCTTGGTTCTGGGGGAATGGGCGCGGCGGCCATCGGGGGAGAGCCGCCGCTTGGGAGACGATGCTAGGCGCGCCCGGCTTTGGCCAAAAGAGCCATCTCGTGTGATACTTTTAATGCCAGAACAAGGTCAGATTCGCAAAACCGATAAGGTCAGATGATTGCCGATGTTGAGCTACGACATGAACCAAAGAGGCTCAAATAGCCTGTATGAGTATCTTTACCAGTGCATTCGAGACGATATCGTTGCGGGTACGATTGCTGCCGACGATCACCTGCCGAGCAAGCGCGCCCTTGCGGAGCACTTGGGTGTAAGTGTCATCACGGTGGAAAACGCGTATGCCCAGCTGGTTGCCGAGGGCTATGCCTACACGCGGCCCCGGCGCGGGTTCTATGCGAGCGAGCTACCCGATGCGGGAGCGCGGGCCGGATCCGCGGCGGTCGAGGCGGGCCCCGATCGCGATGCTGCGGACCGAGCATCGTCTGCTGGCAGCAAGCGAACTGCGTCTTCTCCTTCCATGAACGAGACCCCCGCCGATCTCTCTCCCGCGGTGCTCGAGGCCTCGCGCTTATGGCAGCGCGCCCTGCGCTCCACGCTCGCCACGGAAGACGAGCGGGCCGTCTTTGCTTCGCCCCCAGCGGAGGGAACGCCGCGCTTGAGGCGGGCCATCGCCAAGCACCTGCGCAGCACACGCGGCATGGAGGTCGATCCGGAGAACATCGTGGTGGGTGCCGGCTCGCAGCTGCTCGTCCAGCAGCTCGTGCAGCTGGTCGGCGGCAACACGGCGGTCGGGGTCGAGGACCCGGGCTACCTCAGGCTTACGCATATCTATCGGGTCTGCGGCTGCACCGTGCGGCATATCCCGCTCGACGAAGAGGGCCCCAAGCTTGCCGAGCTCAACGACCGCGAAGTGGAAATCCTCCACCTCATGCCCTCGCATCAGTTCCCCACGGGGAGGGTCACGAGCATCGCGCGCCGCTACGCCCTGCTCGCGTGGGCGTCGGGTGCTCCGGGTCGCTACCTTGTGGAAGACGACTACGACTGTGAGTTCCGCCTGGCAGGGCGCCCCATTCCGCCGCTCGCTTCCATCGACGCTGGCGGGCGCGTCGTCTACACCAACACGTTCTCAAAGAGCCTCTCCTCGGCGCTTCGTCTGGCCTACATGGTCTTGCCGCCGGAACTCATGGGGCGCTACCGCGAGGAACTCGGGTTCTACTCGAGCACGGTGAGCTCCATCGATCAGATCGTGCTCGCGCGGTTGCTTGAGTCGGGGGAGTATGAGCGCCATGTGATGCGCGTTCGCAAGCGTGCCCGCGGCGTGCGCGACGCCCTGCGCGAGGCGCTCGACGAGCTCGCCCTGGGTGGCCGCATATCGATGGAGGAGGCCGATGCGGGGCTCCATTGCGTGCTTTCGGTAGAGAGCGAGCTTTCGGAGGGGGAGCTTGCACGGCGGGCGAGCGCGAACGGGATCCCGGCTGTGCCGGTGAGCGATTTTGCTTGGTGCGCGGAGAACGCGACGG
>CAVDTO010000229.1:0-2844 GCA_963611895.1 bacterium | reverse complement strand
GCGCGCACAGGTCTCGCGCGTGCTCGGCGACGCGCTCAACGCCACGAGCGTCGTGCGCGTGATGAGCAAGGGCGAGAAGCGCGCCCGCCGCGTGAGCCGCGTGGAGGCGCTCGCCGGCGAGGGCTCCTGGACCGAGAAGATCGCGGGCTCCACCATGCGCCTCTCGGCACCGTCGTTCTTCCAGGTGAACACCCCTGCGGCCGAGATTCTCGTCGAGCTCGTGATGGACGCCCTCGCGCCCGAGCCAGAGGACCTCGCCGTCGACCTCTACTGCGGAGCGGGGACCTTCACGCTCCCGCTCGCCCAGCGCTGCGACTACGTTGCCGCCGTGGAGGCCTACGGGCCGGCCGTGCGCGACCTGCGCCGCAACCTCGAGATCAACAACCTCAACAACGTGGACGTCATCGGCGGCGACGCCGTGCGCGAGTTCCCCGACCAAGACGCCGACGTGCTCGTCGTCGACCCGCCTCGCGCCGGCCTTGCGCCCGAGGCCATCGACCTCATCGCGGGAACCTCCGCGCGCGACGTGGCCTACGTGAGCTGCGACCCCGCAACCCTCGCCCGCGACCTCAAACGCTTTAGGGACGAGGGTACCTTTGAGCCCGTCTCGGCCGTGCCCGTGGACCTGTTCCCCCAGACCTTCCACTGCGAGACCGTCGTGCACCTCACGCGCCGCAAGGCCGTCCGGGCTTAAGCGAGCCGTCATATGGGAGCCCGGCCACTCAAAGCTCACGGAAAGTGGCGGTGCCGTCGGTGGCCCCGCCGCCCCGCGCGGGTATAAGACCCGGAACCCGTAACCTGCAAACCCCTACCGAAGGGATACGAACATGCCAAGTGTTGCCGTACTCGTAGCCGATGGATTCGAGACCATCGAGTGCCTGACCGTCGTCGACGTGCTCCGCCGCGGCGGCGTGCGCGCCACCCTCGTGTCGATCATGTCCACGCGCGAGACCGTGAGCTCCCAGCAGATCCCCGTGACCTGCGACGCCGTCTTCGACGAGGTCGATTTCGATGAGTACGACTACGTCGTGCTGCCCGGCGGCCTGCCCGGCGCCACGAACCTGCGCGCCGACGACCGCGTCTGCGACGTCGTCTCGGACTTCGCCGTGAACAAGCACGTGGCCGCCATCTGCGCAGCGCCCTTCATCCTGGGCGAGCTCGGCCTGCTCATCGGCCGCAAGGCGACCTGCTTCCCGGGCTTTGAGAAGGCCTTCCCCGCGGGCACCTACACCGGCGACAAGGTGACCGTCGACGGCAACATCATCACTGCCTCGGGCATGGGCCAGGCGCTCCCGTTCGCGCTCGCCATCCTCGAGGACATCGCGGGCGAGGCGGCCGTCGAGAAGGTCCGCGCAGGTATCCAGCTATGATCCTCGCCTCCCAATCGCCGCGCCGCATCGAGCTCATGACCGAGGCGGGATACAACTGCCGCGTCGTTCCGGCCGACATCGACGAGTCCCCCGTTGCCGGCGAAACACCGATCGAGATGGTCGAGCGGCTCGCGCGCGCCAAGGCCAAGTTCGTGGCGAGCACGGCTGCCGAGCCCGAAGAGCTCGTGCTCGCCGCCGACACGATCGTTGCCGCCGACGGCGCAAAGCTCGGCAAGCCCGCGAACGAGGACGACGCCCGCTCCATGCTTGCCGCGCTCTCGGGCCGCACGCACCAGGTGGCCACGGGCGTCTGCCTCGTCAAGGGCAGCGAGGTCCACTCCTTTGTGGAGACCACCGAAGTCGAGTTCTTCGAGCTCGAGCAGGCTGAAATCGACGCCTACGTGAAGACGGGCGAGCCGCTCGACAAGGCGGGCGCCTACGGGATCCAGGGAGCGGGCGGGCGCCTGCTCGTGCGCGGCATCCGCGGCGATTACTACAACGTCGTCGGCCTGCCCATCGCGCATGTGGTGCGCGAGCTCAAGAAGCTCGGCGAGCTTCCCGGGGACGCGCAGTAGCAAAGAGCGGAGCCGGCGGCCGTCGGCTCCCCCAGTCGGGCGGGCTACCACTAAGTTGCAGCCCGCCCTGACCGCACGTCCCCGCGACCGCACGCGTTCGCACCGTCCCCTGGCAGCGACCACCCAGTCCCCTCCGCGCGAATCAACCCAAAAGACCGCCGCAACGCCAGCAAACACAGCGGCCACGCTTATCAAAGGAGCAGCGATGCACGCAACCGCAACCGTCATCGACATCACCGAGGTAGAAGGCTTCCGCTTTGGCAACTGGACCGACACTGAAGCTGGCACCGGCTGCACGGTCATCGTCTGCAAGGAGGGCGCGACCGGCGGCGTCGACGTGCGCGGCGGCGCCCCGGCCTCGCGCGAGACCGACCTGCTCCGCCCCGAGAACACCGTCGACGTCGTGCACGCGGTCTGCCTCTCCGGTGGCTCCGCCTTTGGGCTCGAGGCCGCCTCGGGCGTGGCGCGCGAGCTCGAGGCGCGCGGTATCGGCCTTCCCGTGGGCCCCACGGTGGTGCCAATCGTATGCTCAAGCTGCATCTTCGACCTGGCATTCGGCGACCCGTCGGTACGACCGGACATCGAAGCCGGCAAGGCCGCCGTCGCTGCAGCGCTCGACAACGCGCCCGCTCCCCTCGCCCAGGGCAACGCAGGTGCCGGCACCGGCGCGACCGTGGGCAAGCTCGCAGGCACGGCGCAGTCCATGAAGGGCGGCCTCGGCGCGGCGGCGCTCGCGCTCGGCAAGATCCAGGTCGGCGCCGTCGTCTCGGTCAACGCCTGCGGCAACGTCCTCGACCCCGCAACCGGCATCTGGGTCGCCGGCATGCGCGCGAGCAAGGACGGCCCCGAGATCGTCGACATGGAAGAGGCCATGCTCGCCGCGGCCTCGAACATCACCA
>CAVDTO010000228.1:0-2878 GCA_963611895.1 bacterium | reverse complement strand
CCTGCTGGAGCCCGAGAACCGCCTGCGCGCCATGATGGGGATGGAGCAGGTGGACACATCGACCATCATCGTGGACGAGAGCCAAGGCGGCGGCGACAGCGATGACGGGGATGACGACGCAACCAGCTTCAAGTTCTCCGAGGGCGAGGACGGCGCTTACACGCTCACCAGGGTCCCGGCCGACGCCACGACCATCGATCTTGACGATGAGCTGCCCGAGGACTGCACGAGCCTGACCATCGGCACCAAGGCGTTTGCCACGTGCGAGAACCTCACGCAGGTCGACCTCGGTACCCATGTGGCCGTCATCAACTCGGGCGCCTTCAATGGTTGCGACGGCGTGACCGTCGTGCTGCCGAGCGGCGCGACCGGGAGCATCGCGCTTTCGGGCGGCAGCGCCGAGAACCCGTTCACCTTTGGGTCGGAGATCACGCTCGAAGTGCCCGCCGATGAGCAAGAGGCCCTGCTCGCCGCCTGGCCCATGCAGTGCCTGGGGTATACGGACGAGAGCGAGCTGGGAGACTGGGTGTTCGACCTGTTTATGGACTATCTCTTTGATGACGACCCGACCGCTTCTGCGGTGGGCCACATCAACGAGTGCCTCCTCGAGCAGGAGAACTACCTGCGCGGCCTCATGGGCCTCGATGAGATTTCCTCCACCGACGAGCTGGCCT
This sequence comes from bacterium, assembly GCA_963611895.1. Classification (GTDB taxonomy): domain Bacteria; phylum Actinomycetota; class Coriobacteriia; order Coriobacteriales; family Coriobacteriaceae; genus Collinsella. The sequence goes on along the minus strand of CAVDTO010000228.1, from coordinate 2,204 downwards.
ACAAGTACGAGTACGAACTCGACTGGTAAGCCTTCGCCACCCGAGGAGTCACGCGACTGTTCTGGGTGGACCGCCTGATTCGCGTCCTGCGGGCGCGGTAAAATGGTTTCCCCAAATCCCCGCAGATGGCCCGCGGCCAGCGCGGCCACCCGGCCACGGCCCCGCCAGTCGCCAGCCTGGCCACCCGGCCCGATCGGCCGCCCAGCGCGCCCCGGCCGCCAACCGATGACCACGCCCCGACCCCGAAAGGAGCACCGATGTCCCGGCTCTACAAGCACAGCCAGAACACCGAGGCCGGCGCGAGCCAGACCGCGGCCGCCAGCGCCAAGGTGCCCCTCTCGATCGCCGCCGTTATCCGCAACAATACCCGCGACCTCGTCATCGTCGTGGCCGCCATCGTCGCCGTGGTCTGCTGCTCCATCGGGTTCAACGTCTACCTCGACCGCGTCTTCTACGAGGAGAGCGCCGACCACATCCAGGCCGCCTACAAGCAGGTGGCAACCACGTTCGAGCTCTTTGCCAACCGCAACTGGAGCCTCATCAGCAACTGGGAGAACAGCCTCAAGTACGTTCAGGATCCCGCGGACATCCAGGGCACCTGGGACTACTACGCCGACCTCAAGGAGACCTGGCACTACAGCGACATCTACCTCTTTAACGAGAACAACGACTACGTCTGCGCCTCGCGGCGGAGCGGTACGGCCGATAGCATCCAGAACACCTTTGCCGAGATGTACGAGACGGGCCAAAAGCACATCTCGAGCTACATCGCCTCGAGCGGAGTGCGCAAGATCGTATTCTCGCAGCCGCTCACGAACCCCGTCACGATCAAGGGCGTCACCTACACCGGCGTGGCCATCAGCTACGACAACGAGTACGTGCAGGGGCTCGTTGCCGCCAAAATCTACGGCGGCGAGAGCGATTGCTACGTGGTCAAAAAGACCGGCGAGGTCTGCTTCTCGCTCCAGCCCAAGAACGAGATCACCGACTTCGTGAGCAACATGCCGCGCTACCTCAAAAAACATGCCACGTACTCCAAGGGCACGCAGGCGCAGTTCGCGAGCAGCATCGCGAACGAAAAGCAGGGCAGCGCGCTCATAACGTGCAGCGGCAAGTCGCTCTACATGGTCTACCAACCCGTGGGCGTGTTCGACTGGAGCATCGTGAGCTTCGTCGACGCCAACGTGGCCGAAGCCGAGCTCAACAACGTGCGCAACGCCTCGATCGTGGGCCAGGCGCTGGTCTCGGCGATCCTCGTTTGCGGCGGCGCGGTCATCCTGGTGGGCCGCTACCGCGAGCGCATCAACAGCGAGGAACGCGGGCGACGCGCGGCCGAGCACGGGCGCGACATGACGCTGCAGCTGCTCAACGGCATGACCGAGATCGCAGACCGCTACGCCGTGGCCGACCTCACGACGGGCGAGTACGAGTACCACGAGTACCTGCTGAGCGAGGGCCTCTACCCCGAGCACGGCCACTACGACTCCTTCATTGAGGCACTCAACAAACGCTACGCGGTGCTCACCGAGGACGACGACGCCAAGATCAGCCGTCTGCTCAACACCAAGGCGCTCCGAGAGCGACTCCGCACCATGAACGACCGCCTCAAGATCGAGTACGCCGCGCGCACGGGCGGCGTCTACATGCTCATGACCGCCGTGCCGCTCGCCTTCAACGACCAGGGCGAGCTCGAGCGCGTGCTGCTCATCGGGCAGGATATCGGCCTGCGCAAGGAGCTCGAGAGCGCCGCCAACACCGACGGCCTCACGGGGCTCTTCAACGAGCGCTACTTTAGCAACATCCTGCACATCAAGCGCCGCAAGAACATTCCGTTCACCCTGTTCTACCTGGACCTCGACCGCTTTAAGCCCGTGAACGACACCTACGGGCACGACACCGGCGACAAGCTGCTGCAGGCGGTGGGCAAGCGCATGCTGGGGTACATCCGCTCCGACGACTTTGCGTTCCGCATCGGCGGCGACGAGTTTGCGCTCGTGATTACCGGCGGGCTCGACGACGACGCTTGCGAGCGCATGCGCGAGCGGATCGAGACGAGCATCAGCAAGCCCTACGAGATCGAGGGCAAGACGATCGAGGTGGGCACGAGCTGCGGCTACGCGTCGTGGCCGCGCGAGTGCGCCAACACCGACGACGTGCGCATCCTGGCCGACGGCCGCATGTACGCCAATAAGAGCGAGCACCAC
>CAVDTO010000227.1:0-2890 GCA_963611895.1 bacterium | reverse complement strand
CATCCGCCAGCACGAGTTCGACAAGGTCGAGATGGTCAAGTTCGCCAAGCCCGAGCAGTCCGACGAGGAGCTCGAGAGCATGACCGCCGAGGCCGAGTACCTGCTGCAGCAGCTGGGCCTGCCGTACCGCGTGATCAGCCTCTGCACCGGCGACATCGGGTTCTCCGCGCGCCAGACCTACGACATCGAGGTGTGGCTGCCGAGCTACAACGCCTACAAGGAGATCAGCTCCTGCTCCAACTGCGGCGACTTCCAGGCGCGCCGCGCGAACATCAAGTACCGCGACCCCGAGAACTTCAAGGGCGCGCGCTACCTGCACACCCTCAACGGCTCGGGCCTGCCGGCCGGGCGCACCATGGCCGCCATCCTGGAGAACTACCAGAACGACGACGGCACGGTCACGGTGCCCGAGGTCCTGCGCCCCTACATGGGCGGCATGGAGAAGATCGTTCCCGAGGCCTAGACGCTAAGGGGCACGATCTTGCGCGGTTGGGCGCTGCGTGGTTAACCGCCATGTGGGCGTCGCACGGCTAACTGCCATGCAGGTGACTGACGCATGAGCGACCGTAACAGAGCCAACAAGCCAAACGGCGGCGAGCACGTCTCGTCGCCGTTTTTTGCGTTTGGGGGAGTGGGAGCGAGGGCGCGGAGATAGCGATGCGTAGCCCGCAGCGACTCCGATCGCTCTGGCGTCTCGACGGGTCTGTCGGAGCGGCTTATGATTACCAACACCCTGCGCAAACTAAACGCGAGGGTGCCGGTCCGCGCCCGAACGCGCGACTCCGCATGCAAAAAGGAGAGCCATGACGAACAGAGAGATGGCCGAGAGGCTTCTGGATCTTTTGGGTGGAACCGACAACGTGCTATCTGGCGCGGCCTGCATGACGCGCTTGCGCGTGTCGGTGCGCAACATGGCCGAGGTCGATGTCGAGAGAATCAAGTCCATGGAGGGCGTACTGGGGCTTGTTGAGGGCGAGACGATGCAAATCGTGCTCGGCCCGGGCAAAGCCGGAAGAGTTGCGCGCGAGTTCTCCAAGCTCTCGGGTATCGCGAACGTTGCTACTGGTGAGGGCGCCGCGGACATCGCATCTGAGTTCAAAGCGGCTCGTAAGACGAGATACGAGAGCAAGCCGGCGCAGGCATTCCTCAAGAAGATCGCGAACGTGTTCGTAGCGCTGCTGCCGGGCATCATCGCCGCCGGCCTCATCAACGGCATCAGCAACGTGATTAACGTCTCGACGGGCAACGCTTTTGCCGGTGTTTGGTGGTACCAGGGCATTCGTTCCATGGGATGGGCGCTCTTTGCCTATTTGCCGATCGTCGTCGGCTACAACACGGCTCGCGAATTCGGGGGCTCTCCGGTGCTGGGAGGCATCGCCGGTATGATGTGCATCTTCAATGCGGCGATGCCCCTGCTTGCGGCGGGCGCCGCCGACCCGGCTGCCGCCATCTTGCTGCCGCTTACAGGCGCGGCATACAATCCGTCGGTCGGTGGGATGGTCGCCGCGCTTATCGCGGGCGCCTTTTTTGCATGGCTCGAGCGGCTGCTTCACAAGATCATGCCCAGCCTGCTCGACGCGTTCCTCACGCCGCTGCTGGTGCTGGTTATCGGCTCCTTTGCCCTGGTGCTCGTGATCCAGGTGCTGGGCGCTTGGCTCGCAACGGCCATTTTCACAGGCTTGCAGCTCATTTACGAGAAGCTGGGTATGGTCGGAGGCTACATCATGGCGGCGGGCTTTTTGCCGCTCGTGTCGGTCGGTTTGCATCAGGCGCTTGCGCCGATTCACGCCATGCTCAACGACCCGTCCGGTGCCACCAAGGGAATCAACTATCTGCTTCCTATTTTGATGATGGCCGGCGGCGGGCAGATCGGCTCCGGTCTCGCCCTGTATGCCAAAAGCAAGAACACCAAGCTCAAGAAGCTTGTTCTTGAGTCGGTGCCCGTTGGGATCTTGGGTGTGGGCGAGCCTCTTATGTATGCGGTGACGCTTCCCCTGGTGCGTCCGTTCGTCACGGCCTGCCTGGGTGCCGGTTTTGGCGGAGCGCTCGCTGCGCTCTTTCATATCGGCGCGGTCTCGCAGGGTGTCTCGGGCCTGTTCGGGCTGTTGATCATGGTTCCCGGCACGCAGCTGCAGTATCTAGCGTGCCTGCTCGTTGCCTATGCGGGCGGCTTTGTGCTCACATGGCTCTTTGGCGTTGACGAGGAGCGCATCAACGAGCTCTATGGGGAGTAGGGCGAGGCGCCTGTTCGCTTTTTGCCTGGCGGGCAATCGAATCAACGAGTTTTATGACGCGTGGTGCAAGGGGTGCGCTGAGCGGGTCGGCCGCCGGCATATCGCTGCCGCTTTGCTGCATGGCACCATGACTTAAATACGAACAAGTGTTCCCTTTTGGCCGAATTTCTGATACCTTATAGATGTGAGGCCAGAAGGAAGGGAGACCGGATGGCAGAGGTACGGGAACGCGTCGTTTTGTTCGAGAGCGGAGGTGAAGAGGAAGAGCTCACGGTAGTTGCCGAGGAGACGGGCCTTGGAGGGTTCCAGATCGTGCAGACGAGCGCCGGAGACCTGACGGATTGGTGTTTTGAGGAGACCCCTCACGTTGTGGAAACGTCGGTAGGGGCGAGCGGTGCGCGAAAGCTGTGCGAGCACTTTGAGGTCGACGCGGTGGGGCAGGCGCTGCACGTGCTCAGCATGGAGTTCGGAGACTATGACAGCGCGCGGCGGGCACGCGGCCTGTTGCGCGATCTGGGCATAGCGTACGACGTGGTGGAGCGCGCCATAGAGCGCTAGCCGTTGTGCGCGAGCGGAGGAGCCGGACGTCCTTCGCTCGCGCGTTTGCGTTTCTGCGGAGTTGGCGGAACTTCGGTTTGGATGGAGCTTTGTCAGGG
>CAVDTO010000226.1:1254-2959 GCA_963611895.1 bacterium | reverse complement strand
AAAGCGCGTGCGCGCGAGGTCGCGCTCCCCCATCGACACGGGAAAATGGATCGCACGCGCGGCCGTATGCGCGCTCATGAGCTTGCGCCGGCACCTCAAACGGGCCGGGAGCGCATCGGCAAAGCAGCCGACGCGCTCAAGCGCACCCGACACGATGCGGCGCATCCACGCGACGGAGATGTCCTCCGACACATAATGCACGGGTAAGACCGTCGTAGGCTCGCCCTCATCGCCGAGCTTCTCCATGAGCGGGGCGGGCATCTGCTTGAAGCCGTAGTTGAACTCCACCTTGCCGAGGAGCACCACCCGTTCCCCCACCTTGAGCTGCCGGGCGAGCCAGGGCTGCCTAAAGAACGCGGCCTCGATGACGCCGGTCTCGTCGGCAACGGAGACGACCGTCACGTGCACGCGGGCATGCGGTTTGGTGCGTATACGGTCGATCACGCCCACGATGGCGCAGGTGTCGCCGATGGGCGCCTCCTCGATGGAGCAACGCGCTGAAAAGTCGAGATAACGGTGCGGAACGTGAAAGAGGAGGTCCCCCACCGTCTCGATGCCGAGACGGCGCAGGGCCTCCTCACGTTTACCCGAAACGTATTTGAGCTTGGAGATGTCCTCCGCGAGCACGGTCGCGTTATCGAAACGCGCCGCGACGTCGAGGACGGAGCCAGAAGGCACCAGGCTGCCCTACTCGATCGAGAAGATGACCGGGTAGAGGGGCTGCTCGCCGCGGTGCTGGTCGATCTCGAGGTCGGGCTGGGCCTCCTCGATGGCGGAGATGATGTCCTCGAACTCCTCGTCGGAAAGGTCGGAGCCGGCGAGGATGGTAAGGGTATCGCCCTCCTCCTCGTTCTGCATGCGCTCGATGCAGTCGAGCGTGACCTGCTTGACGTCGGAGCCCACGATGTCGATGGAGCCGGCGATGATGCCCATGACGTCGCCGTCATGGATCGGAGTGCCGTCGCTCGCGCTCGAATCGCGCACGGCACGCGTGACCTCGCCGTCGCGCACGTCCTCGAGCGCCTCGGTCATGGCCTCGGCGACCTCCTCGGGCTCGGCGCCCGGAACGACGGCCAGCAGCGCGGAGAACGCCTGCGGAACGGTCTTGGTGGGAACAACGAGCGCCTTCTTGGCGGTGCAAGCGCTCGCGGCGGCCTCCGCTGCCATGCGGATGTTGCCGTTGTTCGGAAGAATGATCACGGCCTCGGCGTTGACCTGCTCGACGGCCGTAAGGAGGTCGGCCGTGGAGGGGTTCATGGTCTGGCCGCCCTCGACGACGACGTCGACGTTGAGCGAGCGCAGAATCTCGGCCTCGCCGGAACCGGCCGCCACGGCCACGAAGCCGAGCGGCTTTGCGGGCTCGGCAGGAGCCTGGTCTGCGTCCTGGTCGGCATGGATCTTGGCCGTGCGGTCGTGCGCCTCCATCTCCATGTTGTGGATGAAGACCTCGTAGACCTGGCCAAGCTCGAGCATGTGCGCGAGGACCAGGTTGGGGGTGTTGGAGTGCACGTGGATCTTGTAGTCGGGATAGCTGCCCACGAGGAGCTCGCAGTCGCCCATGGTGCCGAGGAAGGCCAGGCAGGCATCCTCGTCGAAGGGCGCGTCAGCCTTGAAGAGGAACTCGTTGCAGTAGCGGAACTCGGAGCCCTCCCAGTCGTCGTTGGCCTCGATCTCCACGCGACCGAGCGCACCGGCGCGGGCGGAG
>CAVDTO010000226.1:0-1244 GCA_963611895.1 bacterium | reverse complement strand
GAATCGGCCGAGGAGTCGAACGTGGCCGAGAAGCCCTCGACCTTGGTCGTGCGGCCGAGAGCCGCGGCCACGAAGTTCTCGAGGAAGATGGCAAACCCGAAAGCGCCGGAGTCGACCACGCCGTTCTCCTTGAGAACGGGGAGCAGGTCGGGCGTGCGCGCCACGGAGTCGTAGGCCTCGACCACGACGGCGTCGAGAGCCTCCTCGAGCGTGAACTTCTTCTTCTCGCACTCGTCTGCCTTGGTGGAGATGTCGCGCAGGACCGTGAGGATGGTGCCCTCGATGGGCTTGCGGACGGCCTTGAACGCGACCTTCACGGCACGGCGAAGCGCGGCGGCGACGTCGGCGGAGGTCGCCGGACTCTTGGCGCTCACGAGGCCCTCGGCCACGCCGCGCAGGATCTGCGAGGTGATGACGCCGGAGTTGCCGCGCGCGCCCATGAGCGAGCCGTGGGTGATGGCGGCGGCGATGGCCTCCATGTCGGAGTCAGCGGAAAGCGCCTCGAGCTCCTTCACGACCGAAGCGAGCGTGAGCGACATGTTGGTGCCCGTGTCTCCATCGGGAACCGGGAAGACGTTCAGTTTGTTGATCTCCTCAGCCTTCTCGGAAACAGCGGCAGCGGCCACCGGAAAGCAAGTGCGAATGGTATTAGCGATCATGGGGTTCCGATTCTATTGATTTCTCTGCTGCGCTAGATAAGGCTCTTGAGGCCGTCGATATGGATGCCGATCTTGAGGCCGGCCGGATCGATCTGCGCGATCTCTGCGAGGGTGAAGGCCACGGAGCTGGCGAGGTTCTCGCAGACGGACTTCATGTTGCAGCCGTTCTCGAGAACGACGTGAAGGTCGACGGTGAGACCCTCTTCCTCGGCCGAGACGAGCACGCCCTTGCGCAGGCGCTGGCCCGAGAGGATGCGGACGCTCTCGGCGCCTTGGAGCTGCTCGGCCATGCCGACCACACCGTAGCAGGACATGGCGGCGTAACCGGCGATATCGGCGATGACGTCGTTGGAGACGCTGAGCGTTCCCTTGATGGACTCAGACAATGTTTCTCCTTTCGGTGTGCATGGCGCACAGACTCATGGGAGCACGAATGTTTCAATACTACAACGGCAAGCTGCGAGTTTGCCCTGCTTCAAACGATTCGGACAGAAAACAAAAACCCGCCAGCAAGCTGACGGGTCTTAAAATCTGGCTCCCCGGGTAGGACTCGAACCTACAACAACGCGGTTAACAGCCGCGGGC
>CAVDTO010000225.1:0-2970 GCA_963611895.1 bacterium | reverse complement strand
GCATCATCCCGACGAAATGCGTTTTTCGATGCCGATCGTCGGGGCTGGCTCTAAAGCCGACGAGTTCCCCGCGGCGGTCCAGAACGGTGGCATTGCCGCTCATCGCTCGATATCTGATGCCGAGATCGTCGAGATCTTCAAGGGGAGTCCGCAGGGGCTCACCCCCGAGGAGCTCACTGGATCGTTGCCTCGGGAGGCCAGCCTTTCGAAGCGACGCGCGCAAGAGCGGCTGAAGCAGCTGGTCGACGACGGGGCTCTCGAGCGTGTTAAGCGCGGCCGAGCCTTCGTTTATCGCGCGAAGTAAACGCGAGCAGCACCTAATAGACGCGACCGCGTCGAGTTGAGCGCGATGACGCGACTTTGGACGCGACCGCGCCGTCGTGAGCGCGAACCGCGCCCAAATCGCGTTCAGTGAGCGCGACCGCGTCGTAGTGTGCGCGACCGCGTCCAAATGAGCGCGACCGCGTCGTAGTGTGCGCGACCGCGTCCAAATGAGCGCGACCGCGCTCAAGCCGCGCCCAATGGACGCGAATCGCGTTGACCTCAACCGCGTTGCGGCTATCCGAGAGGGCGGGGCAAAGGTCTGTCGCGAGTTCCGCACGAGCCGGAGAGCACTTAATGTGCTCTCCGTGCGAGCAGGACTGTCTGAGCAGCAGATCTTTGCCCCGACCTCCCCGGCCCAGTGCGCCCTCAGCCAGCCGGCCCACCCGTTAGCGATTTTTGTTGCGGCTCCTCGCACGAGCCGCAAGGCGTTGGCCTGCAGCGTATACTGAGACGGCTATGCCAAAACAAGAGGGCTTTGAGGGGATTCGATGTCTCAAGAGACCATCCGTGCGGCCGAGCGTGCCGCAACGTGCGCTCCGGCACGCACCGAGCAGGCGAGCGAGCTGAGCGACAAGCTCCACGAGGAATGCGGCGTCTTTGGCGTCTGGGCTCCCGAGCGCGACGTCACGCGCCTCACGTACTTTGGCCTGCGCGCGCTCCAGCACCGCGGGCAAGAATCCGCCGGCATCGCCGTGGGCGACGGCGGCACGGTCATGCTGCGCAAGGACCTGGGGCTTTTGGGCCAGGTCTTCTCGAACGCCGACCTCTCCGCCCTCACCGGCCAGCTCGCCGTGGGCCACGTGCGCTACGGCACCGCCGGCGCCAAGAGCTGGGAGGCCGCGCAGCCGCACCTCTCCACCATCAACGACGTGATCATCGCGCTCGCGCACAACGGCACGCTCGTCAACACCGATGAGCTGCGCCTTCAGCTCATCAAGCTGGGCGTTCCGTTCCTCTCCAACTCCGACTCCGAGGTCGCCACCAAGCTGATCGGCTACTTCACCCAGCGCACGGGGCACCTGCGCCAGGGCATCCGCAAGACCATGGAGCTCGTGCGCGGCGGCTACGCCATGACGCTCATCAACGAGAGCTCGCTCTACGCGTTCCGCGACCCGCACGGCATCCGTCCGCTCGTGCTCGGCAAGCTCGTCGACGCCGGGCTCGACCAGGCGAGCACCGCCGCCGCGGCCAAGCTGCCCTCGCAAGACACCGCCTCCGTGGCCCAGGACGAGCCCGCGGCCGCCGTGGCCGGCGGCTGGGTCGTTGCGTCCGAGACCTGCGCGCTCGACATCGTGGGCGCCGAGTACGTGCGCGACATCCGCCCCGGCGAGATCCTGCGCATCAACGCCGAGGGCCTCGTCTCGGAGCAGGGCGTGCCCCCGCAAACGTGCGCCAACTGCATCTTCGAGCAGGTCTACTTCGCTCGCCCCGACAGCATCATGAACGGTAAGAGCGTCTACGCCTGCCGCTACGACATGGGCCGCATGCTCGCCAAGGAGGCGCCGGTGGAGGCCGACATGGTCATCGGCGTGCCCGACTCCGGCATGCCGCCGGCGGAGGGCTACTCGCACGAGAGCGGCATCCCCTACGGCGAGGGCCTCATCAAGAACCGCTACGTGGCCCGCACGTTCATCGAGCCCACGCAGGAGCTGCGCGCCATGGGCGTGCGCATGAAGCTCAACCCGCTCAAGGACAACATCGAGGGCAAGCGCCTCGTGGTCATCGACGACTCCATCGTGCGCGGCACCACCATGGTGCAGCTCGTCAAGATGCTGCGCGCCGCCGGCGCCAAAGAGATCCACGTGCGCATCAACTCGCCCGAGGTCACCTGGCCGTGCTTCTACGGCATCGACACCGACGTGCAGTCTCAGCTGATCAGCGCCAACAAGACGGTCGACGAGATCTGCGAGTACATCGGCGCCGACTCGCTCGCGTTCCTCTCGGTCGAGGGGCTCGTGAGCTGCATGCCCGCGGGCGGCTACTGCGACGCCTGCTTTACGGGCGTGTACCCGGTGGCTATTCCCGAGTCGTTCGGCCGCGGCAAGTTCATGGAGGGCTACAAGCCGCGCAACCTCACCGAGCCCACCAAGTTCGAGGACGACGTTGTGGTGGAGAAGGACAAGGACAAGAGCTGGGAGGACCGCCACCCGGAGGCCTAGCGCCCCGGGGAGGGCCGGCTGAGCTGCGCGCCGCAGATGGCGAGCGGCGAGCGACAGCTGCCGGCCGTTCGGGTTCGGGTCCGGCCCGGGATTCACCCCGACCCCAGCCATCGCCCGGTCCCCGCACGTAACCGCCAACAAGCGCCCACGGCCCGGCGCCCAAACGGACCGATCATGGCAAGCAAGCTCGGCGCGAGCCCCGTAGGCGAGCGACGAGAGAGACGAAAGGATGCTCCGATGAGCGAGAACACCAAGCACGTGACCTATGAGGACGCCGGCGTGGACACCGCCGAGGGCGGCCGCGCGGTCGACGCGATCAAGCAGATGGTCAAGGAGACCAACCGTCCCGAGGTCATCGGCGGCATCGGCGGCTTTGGCGGCCTGTTCTCCGCCGCGGCCCTCAAAAACATGGAAGACCCAATCCTCATCTCGGGCACCGACGGCGTGGGCACCAAGCTCGTGCTGGCGCAGCTGCTCGACCGCCACG
>CAVDTO010000224.1:0-2984 GCA_963611895.1 bacterium | reverse complement strand
GGATGAGAGCACCGCTAGCTCCGAGGTTGAGCTTGACCCCGCTGATGCCGAGTCCACGACTGCAGATGAGGCTGAATCTGCCGAAAAAGACGATGCAGATAACGATGCCGAGGCGCTAGAGAGCGATAACGGCGAAACGCCTTCTGAGACCGCTTCGATCGACGAACAAGCTGCAAGTACCTCTGATGATTCAGACGCCAACGCAGGCGAGGTCTGCGAGAACCAGGAGGGCGACGAACCCACCGAGGACGCTGAAGCCGACGACGCGGTCGCGGGCGACGCGGCAGAGGCCTAGCCGCCGCAAAACCGCACGGGGGTCTGGCGAATAGCAAACCCCCATTCCGGCTAAACTCATCTAGAACGTCTAAAGCCGCCCACCCGGGCGGCTTTTAACCCTGAACAGAAGTTACGCATGGCGCTGGCCACGCAGCCGCACCATGCGCGAGGAGCACAACATGAGAAACGCACCCACCAAGCCGAGCCTCTCGGCCGGCAACAAGCTTTACCTGTATCGCCTGCTTAAAGAGACCATCGGCACGAGCAAGCAGACCTTTGCGACCAAAATCGAGGAGGCGCTCGAGGCAGACGACCTCGCAGCGGAAAGCCTCGGCTTCGCGAACACGCGCGAGCTTTTGGAAGAGCTTGGCGACGTCGTCAAGCTCACGGTCTTCAAGGGCGGGCGCGTGTACGCCACGCTCATGGCGCAGCCCGAGTGGGACGCGGCCCTCGAGAATCAGGGCAAGGCGGCCGCAAAGGCCGACGCATCCGCCAAGGGCAAGTCGTGGAAGAAAAAGAAGGGCGGCAAGACCCTCAAGGCGCAGCGCCCCAAACACGTGAAGCGCCCCGAGCCGGAGCCCGAACCTGAAGCAGAGGCCAAGACGAAGGCCGACAACACGCACGGCGCGCAGGATATACCCGTGGCAAACCTGGCAACCGAGGCCGAGACGAAGACCGCTGACGCATCCGGCACCTCTGAAGAGTCCACGACGAGCCCGACGCCCGAAGCCGAAGGCGCGACGGTCGAGCCCGAAACCAAGGCCGGCGCCGCAGCAGGCACCGCTTCGCAGAACGAGGCGTCGCCCAACCAGCCGACCGAGGAAACAAATGCGGCTTCCACAGGAGCGCCCTCAACGGTCGCGCCAACTGCAAGCAGCGCACCCGCCGGCGAAGCTGTTGAGAACGTGGCTCCGCAAACCAGCGAGAGTGGCAGCGCCGAGCACAGCTCTTCTACCGACAACTCAAGCAAAGAAGCGGCAGAGGACCCGTCCGAGCACACCGAAACCGGCGGCGATAACGCAGCCGATCCCGCCGCCAATGCCAAGGAGCCCAAACCGGCCATCACCTTTACCGTGGTCTACGACCCCGACGACGCCAACGCCGGCGTGCACACGTTTGAGTCGAACCCCAACGCGGCGCCCGCAGACGAAGCCGCAACATCATCCGCGCATAAGGCCGCGCCGCAATCGTCGCCCGCGTCCGCGAGCGCAGAGGAACCCAAGCCTGCATTCGACTTCTCGGGCTACCCCGTCGACTTCACGCGCGAGGTGTTCTGCCCCGGCAACCTGCTCGCCGAGCTCTCGGCGCTGCTCCCCTACGGAGCCGACGCCCTCGGCATCGCCGGCGAGTACTACTGGATCGCCCGCGAGCGCGGCACGATCGAGGCGGCGCGCAACCGCGCGAGCTTTGCCCTCCGCTACACACGCGACGGCGAGCGCCACGAAGCGACCGTGCGCATCCGCCGGAACACCAGCAGCTCAAACTTTGACTGGGCAATCGACAAGATCGAGAGCGACGAGGCCTAGACGCGCGAGCGCGCCTTGCCCGCCAGGCGCTCGGGCAGACGCTTGTTCGCCTTCTCGGCAAAGGACGCAACGCCGCGTGCGGCCACCGGGATCAGGCAGAAGAAGAAGGGCATGCAGTACATGCCCTTGGCCTCCCAGAGCACGTACACAAAGAAGCCCATAAAGAAGGCGCACGGCAGCAGGTAGTCCAAAACGTTGCCGCGGCGCCTGCGTGCATCGACGAACAGGCACGCGGCGCCACCAGCGGCCCCCAGGTAGATGAGGCTCTGCTCACCTTCCATGACCATGTAGAGAACGCGAACGACCTTTCCGTGGAAGAACGACGTGTCCATGGGGCAAAACGAACGGTTCTCCTCGTTCGTGCCGTTAGCCGCGGCCTCGGGGGTCATGATGCCGATACGCGCGATGTAGAGGGACTGGAACGTCGGGTCGAGCCACTCGGACCCCAGCTTTTTACCGAAGAACCAGCACGCGTAACCCGGATCGCTCGCAAACTGCTTGAGCGAGCCCTCGATCGACTCCATGGCGTCGGCCTCTTGCGCCTCAACGTCGCCATCGCTGTAGATCTGGCTCAGCAGGGCACTCTCGCCCCACCAGCCCGGCATCTCGCCGCCAAAGGCGTTGTCGTTAGAGAGCCCCATGGCGATCCATGCGGTCTTGGGTTGGTTCTCGGGAAGCTCATAGCCCAGCCGCGCCTCCATGACGCGCGCGGGAAGGGCGCCCGCGACGGAGTTCGCGAGCACGAGCGACGCCACAAGCACCGCCGCCGAGACGCCATCGCGCTTGCGCGCGCAATCGACGAGCAGCACGATGAGCGCCCCAATCGCGACCACGAGATAGGTCGACTTGGCCATGAGCCCGAGCGCCAGCACCATGAACGCAACGGCGAGAAGCACATAGCGCTTGACCCCCTCAGCACCGCGCGAGCGCATCCAGAGCTCGATGGCGAGCAGCGCGAGCGCAAAGCCGATGGCGTTGCCGTAAGGGAAGGTCACGAACAGCAGCGGCGGAACGAAGGTGAGCGCGATGAGAGCCACGAGGAGCCGCTCGGGCTTGGGACGCCCGCAGATGCGCGCCATGCGCGCGATCGTGAGCGCCGACGACACGGCCGCAACCGTGTTGGCCAGCTGAAAGGCCATGACCGCATGGCTACCGAACACGCGCACGAAGCCTTCCAAGAGC
>CAVDTO010000223.1:0-2988 GCA_963611895.1 bacterium | reverse complement strand
GCACGAGCTCGTCGCGCACCTCGGCCAGCCCCTCTTCCATGCCTACCACGTAGGTCTGCGGGTAGAGGAACCGCTTGTAAGCGCCGTCGAGCGCCTCGAGCGCCGTGGCGCAGCGGTCGCGCGCGTCCTCGATGCTCTCGCGCGGCTCGCAAGCCTCGCCGTTGCGCACGATGGGCGCCAAGAGCTCGCGGTACTCGAGCTCCGAAACGTCGGTCACGAGCGCGGCATCGTTCACGGCCACGAGCGTCGAGCCCGCTCCCTTGATGTAGGCCTCGTCGTAGATCATGTCGCAGACCGGCCCGCCGAACCCGTCGTAGTAGCGGCGCACGCGCTGCACGCCGGGGATCGTGCGCTTGTAGGGCTGCTCCGAGAGCTTGACCACCGGGGTCCACGCACTCTCCCCCGCCTCGCGGCGCGCCGAGAGCTTGTAGACGCACCCCAGCGCGGGCTGGTCGTAGCAGGTGGCGAGCTTGGTGCCCACGCCAAAGCTGTCGATGGGCGCGCCCTGGTCCAAGAGCGACTGGATGGTGTACTCGTCGAGGTCGTTGGAGACCGAAATCCCCACGTAGCTCAGCCCCTCGGCGTCGAACCGCGCGCGCACGTACTTGGAGAGCTTGGCGAGGTCGCCCGAGTCGATGCGGATGGCCGAAAGCCGCTCGCCGACCGCCTCCATCTCCTTGGCGACGGTGATCGCGTTCTCGGTACCCTCGCGCACGTCGTAGGTGTCGATGAGCAGTGTGCAATTCTTGGGGCTCGACTTGGCGAACGCGCGGAACGCCTCGAGCTCGGAGTCGAAGCTCATGACCCAGCTATGCGCATGCGTGCCGAAGACCGGGATGCCGTAGCGGCGGCCGGCGAGCACGTTGGAGGTCGAGGAGCAGCCGGCCACGTAGCTCGCGCGCGCCACGGCGAGGCCGCCGTCGGGGCCCTGGGCGCGGCGCAGGCCGAACTCCGCCACGGGGCGCCCCTTGGCCGCCTGCACCACGCGCGCCGTCTTGGTGGCGGCGAGCGTCTCGAACCCGATGATGTTCAAGAGGGCGGTCTCGAGCAGCTGGCACTCCAGCGCCGAGCCGCACACGCGCACCATGGGCTCGCGCGGGAACACGAGCTCGCCCTCGGGGACGGCATCGATGTTCACGTTCGCGCGGAAGCCCGCAAGGTAGTCCAAAAAGCCCTTCTTAAAAAGGGCGCCGCCGCCGGGGGCCGAGAGCCCCGCAAGGTACTCGATGTCCTCAGGCGTGTAGCGCAGGTTCTCCACCAGCTCGGGCAGCTCGGCGGTGCCGCACATGACGGCGTAGGCGCTGCCGAACGGATGGTCGCGGTAGAAGGCGGTGAAGCACCCCTGCTCGTTGAGCTTGCCGCTCTCCCACAGACCCTGTGCCATGGTGAGCTCGTAGAGGTCGGTGAGCATAGCGATGTCGGTCGGTTTGGAGATGTCGGTGAGTGCCATGGGTTCTCCCCTTCGGTGGTTGCTTGCCGGGCGCCTGCGCGCTCGTTAGATGAGGCCCGCGTTCGAGAGGGCTATGTAGGCGGCAAAGACGATGACCGCGACGATCGCCAAGACGATGATGAGCTTTTGCGCCGGGGGCATGCCGGGGATCTCGTCGTCGTCCACGGTGTCCGAGGTGACCATGCGCACGCCGAAGCTCTTCTTTTGGGGCGCGGCGGGTGCGGGCTGGTTTTTGGGTTTTTTCTTGGACTCGGCTTGAGCCGAGGCTTTGCGGGCCGACTGCGTGGTTGTCGCGTTTGCGCCCTCGGACTTCTTGGCGCGCTTCTTTGCAGGAGCGGTCGCGGGCGCGGCAGCAGCAGAGCCGTCCGCGTCGTCGGCCGCGCGGGAACGCTCCCTCTCTGCGCGGAGCTGCTCAAGCTCGGCGCGCTCGCGACGGGCGCGGGCCCGCTCCTCGCGGCGCGCCTTCTCGGCACGGAGCTCCTCGAGCTCGGCACGTTCCTCGTCCGTGAGCGGGGCGTTCTTTGAGTCGGCCATACGGGCAACCTTTCGGGTTATCTCAAAAGCCCGCGGGATCGCCACGGGCTCAAACAAGCTGCATAAAGTATAGCCATTGCGCGTTCGGTTCGCGCTTTTGATTGGGGTGTCTTGGGTTCCAAGGGAACTTGTTTGCGCTGATACATCTCGACGATGCCAGACCCGCCAGTAAACAAGAATTAGTCGCTCGCCCCGGCGGCGTCGCGCTTTTGATTGGATTGTCTTAGGTTCTAGAGGAACTTACTTGTGTCCACAGGCATCGACGACCCCGGCCCATCAGCCAGCCAAAGCCGGCTATCTATCAAGCCTAAGGTGATGCCCCGACGCACGCGCTCGCGGCATAAAAAGACCGTCCCCTGCGTCACGTTAATGAACCCACCCAAACAAGGTGGGTGCCCTCATCGCGCCTTCCAGCGTCCTTAACAACGAAGGATACCTGTACCAGCAACGACTGTGTGGGCTCCCTAAATAAACTCGACGGTTCACCCAGTTGCTCCGCAGGGGACGGGATGACTTCATCTTAAGACGGCAAATCCCAAAGAACAGTCTTGACTTACAAAAATACGTAACAGACGATTTATCTATTCGCGCACCGAGCGAAAGAACCCCCTCCGGAGAACCCATGCCCGCATCTTCGCTTTTGAACAACACGACCCCTGTGAGCTGCGAGCTCTGCCCGCGCTGCTGCCATGCAGACCGCGCGTCCGGTGCCGCCGGTGCCTGCGGGGCCGCATCCACGCTCAAGGTCGCGCGTGCGGCGCTCCACATGTGGGAGGAGCCTCCCGTCTCGGGCGAGAGCGGCTCGGGCACTATCTTCTTCTCGGGCTGCCCGCTCAAATGCGTCTACTGCCAGAACCACGAGATCTCGACCGGCAACTTCGGGCTCGAAATCACGCCCGAGCGGCTGATTCAGATTATGCTCGAGCTCCAAGACGAGGGCGCGAACAACATCAACCTGGTCACAGCCACGCACTACGCGCACCTGCTGCCTTGGGCCGTGGGCG
>CAVDTO010000222.1:0-3000 GCA_963611895.1 bacterium | reverse complement strand
GGATAATGGTCAAGTCGACCCTCGAGGACTGCAAGGTCCTCCTCAGAAGCGTCCCCGCTTCCACCGTCACCGTATTCGTCATGAGCGTCATCCTCATGAACCTCCTCGCGAGCAAGGAGCTCATCAGCCTCCCCTACCTCGCGCTCGATTGCGGCTTCACCCTCAGCTGGGTGGCCTTCCTGTGCCAGGACATGATCTGCAAGCGCTTTGGCCCCAAGGCCTCCGTCAAGATCTCCGTCATCGCCCTTCTGTGCAACCTCGCCGTGAGTCTGCTGTTCTGGCTCGTCAGCCTCGCGCCTGGCATGTGGAGCGCCTACTACGACACCTCGTCTCTCGAGGTCAACGCCGCGCTCAATTCCACCATCGGCGGCACCTGGTACGTGGTGCTCGGCAGCTCGCTGGCCATGCTGTGCAGCTCGTTCGTGAACTCGCACGTGAATCAGTTCATCGGCCACCTCACCGACGACGGCACCTTTGCCAAGTTCGCGCTGCGCAGCTACACCTCCACCATCATCGGCCAGTTCGTGGACAACCTCGTCTTTGCCGTCGTGGTCTCGCACACCTTCTTTGGCTGGAGCTGGGTGCAGGTGCTCACATGCTCCATCACCGGCGCCATCGCCGAGACGCTCTGCGAGATCCTGCTCTCCCCCGTGGGTTTTAGCGTGGCCAAGGGCTGGGAGCGCGAGGGCGTGGGCGAGGACTACGTGGTCAAGCACGCCGCCGAGCTCCAGGCGAGGGCCTAATGGACGTCCTCGTCACCGGTAGTTCCTCGGGCATCGGACGCGCCATCGCCGAGCTTTTCTGCGAGCGCGGCCACAAGGTCTGGGGAATGGACGTTCAGCCTGCGAGCATCGAGCACGAGCTCTACCGGCACGTTATTGCCGATGTATGCAAGCCCGAGGAGTTCCCCGAGCTTGAGCCGGAGATCATCGTCAACAACGCCGGTGTGCAGGGCTCTGAGGACGACCTCGCCGTGAACCTGCGCGGCACCATTAACGTCACGGAGCGCTATGCCTTCACCGGCGAGGCAACGGCCGCCCGCGGCGAGCTGGCCCGCACGCCCGCCCCGCGCATCCGCGCCGTGGTGAACGTTGGCAGCGCGAGCGGCCACACCGGCTCAGAGTTCCCCGTCTATGCCGCGTCCAAGGGCGGCGTTGCGGCCTACACCAAGAACGTGGCGCTGCGCCTGGCCCCGCAGGCCATCTGCAACAGCGTCGACCCCGGCGGCGTGACGACCGAGCTCAACCGCCCCGTCATGGACGACGAGCGCATGTGGGGCCGCATCATGGACCTCACCCCGCTGCGCCGCTGGGCCACGCCCGAGGAGATTGCCGAGTGGGTCTACTTCGTGGCGGTCACGAACCGCTTCATGACCGGGCAGAACCTCCTCATCGACGGCGGGGAGGCCGGCCGAGCCGAGTTTGTCTGGCCGGAATAGCGAGCGAAAGCTGCCAAGAAGAGTTCATCCGGCCGGAGCAATAGAGGCGGCCGAGGCGAGCTCTTTGATCGGAAATCGCGAATACAAGCAGCCGCGGACTCTAAAACATAATCAAAGCCAACAAAAAGGGCGCCCTGTCTAGCTCGGGGCGCCCCTTTTTGCTATTTCGTTCTCTCCGGCAATAAACTCCGCAGCGCTCTCGTTCATCAGTATCCTTAATGCGCATGAGTTTGAGGTAGTGCGACCAGCTCAATTCGCCACGCAGTGCGTTCCGAATTGGGAGCGTGAGGTAAAACCACCCACGTAAGAGGCGCCAGGCGATCAAGCATTGACGTCCTCCGCCCCTCCAGAGAGGAAACCCCTCTCCCGAAATAGACGAAGTTGCTCAAATTCCGTTCCGTCATTATTTACCGCCATCGGCTCCAATTTCGTGCGCATTAAAATTTGAGGGTCGGCCGCTGGGTAGGGCCTGTTGAAACAGCGATCTGACCCCCTCCCCTCTGACCTGCTGTTTTGTTGTTGCGCCCGCGTCGGTGCGCCCGCTCGCGCGGCGCTTCTGCCTACTGTTTTGCTGTTGCGTCCATCGTCGCCAGTAACGCGCGCGCGTATGTCGGCGCTAGCGACGGGGCGGGCGTTCGTCGCTAGCAACGGGCGCTTTGGGTGCGCCGTCCGTTCGTCGCCAGTGGCGTGCAGCGTCCGTTCGTCTCTAGCGGCGCGCGGCATACGCGCGGCCGCACATCGGCGCTAGCGTCGGGCCGGGCGTCGTCGCTAGCGACGGCCCGGCGCATGTCATCGGCGCTGTCCGCACGTCTTCACATTGTCAACACAATTAGATTGTTTATGGCTATTTACCTGCGCTTATGCCAGTCCGATGCATCGATCGTATATACGCGTGCGCGTCAGTGACTTCGCGAGTCGGGCCGAGAACTCGGCGCTTGACGGAACGGCCGCGCATGGTTCAGGATTTGAGCCGTCGAAAGGGCCGGCGCACACAGCGCGCAGCCAATCGCTTTTCCCGCGCCCCACGGCGCTTGCATCCCACGGCCGACGGTCAGACCGAAAACATCCCCTCAGCCACTCGCGGCACAGGCCGCAGGCGTTGACAACGGCATATCGAGCGCCCCCGACGGGGCATAGGCTACCGACTCCGTTCTCCGGACGGAGGTACCACCATGGACGTAACGAACGTTATCGAACTGTTGGCACTGGTTTTGGCGGCTATCGAACTCGGGTTCCGGATAGGGAACCGAAAGAAATAGCCGCCCCCGCCTAAGCGGAAGCGACCACTTCCCAACTCGCAAACAGTTGTTTTGGAGTCGGCCAAACCCGCTGCAACGGGTCAAGCCTATTCCCCGTCGGCGGCACTTGAGCCACCGAACGGGAGCGGGCAAGCAAACCAAAGGAGGAAAGCCGCCCGGTCCCAATGGTAGCACTCAAGGGCTACCAAAGCAGGCAAGCAGGCAAACCAAAGGAGCAAACCAAGCACCGACCCCAAAGCAAACGGGGTATCGGCGCTAGCAACGAACGGCCTAGGCAAGGTAAGGGGGTGATTAAGTTGGACG
>CAVDTO010000221.1:0-3013 GCA_963611895.1 bacterium | reverse complement strand
GAGGACGACTGGCTCATCTCGCTCGACCACCCCATGACCAAGGACCACTACGTGAGCTTTGTGGCCTACGTGACCTCCGACGGCATCTGCATGAAGAAGCTCTACCCCGAGCAGGCGATCCAGCCGCGCTTTCGCACCGCGGGCAGCGGCTGGGTGTACCTCTACTGCAACAAGCACGGCCTGTTCAGGCAGCGCACCCCGCGCCGTCGCCCAGCGAGCCGCTAGCCAAGCTGGGGCGACCCGAATGTCTGGCGGGTGCGAGGGCAAGAGGGCTCCAATCGAGCTTTGCTCCTAAGCCGTATGTGCAATACAATACATATGCACATACATAATAAAGTTGGAGCAAAACATGGCCAGTGCAACGTTGACGATTCGTGTGGACGAGGACCTCAAGCGCGAAGCTTCCGAGGTTGCCGATTATTACGGCCTCGACCTCTCTTCCGTGACGCGCGCGTTCTACAAGCAGATGGTGAACACGCATCGCATTCCGCTCACCTTTGCTCCCGAGGAGCCTAATGCCGAGAGCATGGAGGCTATCCGCGAGGGAGATGCGTACCTGGCGTCGGGCAAGAAAGGCCGTTTTGTCAGCGGGGCTGACCTCATCGCGGCCGCGATGGCCTAATGGGAAGGCTCGCTGCCGAGTTTTCGGCCACCTTTTCGCGTGACCTCAAGAAGAAGGCCAAGCGCCGCAAATGGGACCTGAATGAACTGCAGAACCTTATCGACCTCGTGCTCGAGAACACTCCCGAGTCGCTGAGCATTCTTAAACGGCGTCACAACATGCACCGGCTGAGCGGCAGCTGGGTCGGGAGGAGCGAGTGCCATGTTGCCAACTCCGGCGACTGGCTGGTCATTTGGTCGAGTAACAACGAGGTCGCATTCTTCGAGCGTACTGGCAGGCATGACGAGCTGTTCAGGTGACAGTTCGCGTTGAGGGCGCTCGCGGCTGCCGTGTCGCCCGGCATCAACCTTTGGTGGACGCTTGTTTCGGGCTCCCGCTGCATGGACAGACATAGTGGGTTGGTTTACATTTGTCGCAATTCTAAGGAGTGACGAGCGGAGGGGTTCGTATGTCCGACAAGTCCTATTCCAACTGGTTCAAAAACACCGTGCAAGATCCGCTGTGGTGGGTCTGGCTCCTCTCGGCCGTCGTTGCGGCGCTGGTCTCCATTCTCGATCTGGCCGGCGTGATCGATAGCGACGTCGCTCCCTACAACATGGCCTTCAACGTCTCGTGGGCCATCCTCGGCCTCTCGTTCATTGCCTGCGCCATTCGCGGCAAGGACGTGGGCGAGAGCAAGCCCATGACCACCGGCACCCGCATCTTCACCGCGGTGCTCGGCATCTTCGTCGCCGTCGTCGCCATTGTGTTTGGGTTCATCCTGAAGTAACGGATCGCGGCGTTTGAGCTGCGGCGGCAATGCCGGTGCCGGTGTGAAGCTGCTGCGCCGATTGCGGTTGAGTGCTTGGCGAGGGCGGTAAACGCAGGGAAAGGTCGTCGGGCAAGTCGGCTTTGAAGTTGGGCTCGCCGCTGGGCAGCTAGCAAAAACGGAGGCGCATTCCTGGTTGGGATGCGCCTCCGTTGCGGTTTGAGCCGTCCGGGCGGGCGGCTCCTTTTGTGTCGAGGGATGCGAGCAGGCTGGCTGGCTGGCTCCATCGGCTCGCGATGAGTTTTCCTCGTCACCCCATCTGCCGCTTCGATTGAACGCTGGCCGTTGATGCCGCAGCCGTTTGCTAGCGGCCCGTAAAGACGGGACGTAAGGCAACAGTCGCTTTTCGTTCGTCGGCTCGCGCACCTTGTCGGCTGGGGTGGCGGTTCACCGCGGAACTCGTCAGCTTGCGTCACACATTGCCCGCCGTCTCGCGCCGCGCCAACGTCGCCCCGCCGTCACCCTACCGGCTGCGATATCGGTTCGCCGTGGAGCCGGGCGCCGCGCCTCCCTTGGCAACGAGCCTTACCTGCACGGCCTCGAGCCGGTAGGAGTATCCTGCCGAGCCGGCCTCTTGCCCGTTCTTGGCCCAGCCCATCCAGCCGAAGTTCTGCGCGTGCACGCGGTAGTACACGTCGTAGTGGTTGGCGAGCTCGCCGGTGAGCCGGATCTGCATGGCCTCCACCCGCAGGCTGCGCCCGCTCGTGCCGCCCGTGGTGGACCAGCCCTGCCACCCGATGTTCTGCACGTGCGCGCGGATCTGGATGCCGCCGTCGTAGTCGCCGTTGGCGATCGCCACACGCAGCGCCTCCACGCGCAGGCTGCGGCCGCTCGTGCCGGCGGTGGCGCCGTTGCTCACGGTACCCTGCCAGCCGATGTTCTGCACGTGCGCCTGGTACTCAACAGCCATGGCAGGTTTGCGGAACGCGTTGGACGTGCTGCCGGGGGCCGCGGCGCCCTTGGGCACGAGCTTGATCTGCACGGCCTCGAGCCTGTACGAATAGCCCGAAGACCCCGCCTTGGCGCCGTTCTTGGCCCAGCCCATCCAGCCGAAGTTCTGCGCGTGCACGCGGTAGTACACGTCGTAGTGGTTGGCGAGCTCGCCGGTGAGCCTTATCTGCATGGCCTCCACCCGCAGGCTCCTGCCGCTCGTGCCGCCCGTGGTGGACCAGCTTTGCCAGCCGATATTCTGCACGTGTGCGCGGATCTGGATGCCGCCCGAGTACCCGGCGTTCTGCAGCCAGAGCTTAACGGCTTCAACGCGCAGGCTCTTGCCGCTCGTGCCGGCGGTAGCGCCGTTCTTTACGGCCGACTGCCAGCCGATATTCTGCACATGCGCCTGGTAGTAGACGTTGGGCGTGGGCTTTTCGCTGATGACGAACGTGCCCTTGGCGGTGCCCGTGTAGTTGCCCTTGCCCGTCACGGTGACGGTGGCTGTGCCGATCTTGGTGTTGTTGGAGTAGGCGACCGTGTAGTCCGTGCCCTTGGTGAGCGCCTTGCCGTTGAGCGTGACGGTCACTGCTGGCGTGAGCGCCGAGCCGGTGTAGGTCTGGCTCGCGGCCGAGACCTTGGCGCCGGCGAGC
>CAVDTO010000220.1:0-3021 GCA_963611895.1 bacterium | reverse complement strand
CTGCAGCCAAGCGCAACGCCGAAATACGAACTATTCGAGCAAATACCAGGGTATACGGCCGAATACCGGCGAATACGCAGCATATCACGCTTGCAGCGAGGCGCCCGGAGGCGGCCGGACCGAGAGGAGAAGGAAATGGCTGACACGACGATAGGCGTCACCGACGACGCGAAGGCCATGTTCAACGATGCGGCTGCAGGGCTCGGGCTCACGCAGCCGGAGGCCTTCAAGGCCATGGTCGAGTTCTATTGCGACCATCGGGACCAGACGGACGGGGAGAAGGCCGCCGAGGCCGTCACCGGCCGCCTCAGAGCCGCCGTGGCCGAGGCCTGCGAGCAGGTGGAAGGCGCGGCCAGGATCGCCAAGCAGGAGGCGGAGGACGCCAAGGCCGCTGCGGAGGCCCAGGTCGAGTCCATGCGCGCTGAGCTCGACGCGGCGAAGGCCAAGATCAGCGAGCAGGAGGCCCAGGCAAAATCGGACGTCGAATCGGCGAAGGCCGAGGCGAGGGCCGATGTGGATGCGGCCCGCGCGGACGCCGCCGAGCAGATCGATGAGGCGAAACGGGCCGCCCTCGGCGAGATCGAGGCGGTAAAGGCCAAGCTCGGCGCGGCGCAGGCCGAGCTGAACTCCGCGTGCAAGGCATCGTCCAAGGCCAAGGACGATCTTGCAGAGGCCGCCAAGAAGGCCGCCGGCCTCGAGGCCGAGCTTGAGCGCGTCAAGGCCGAGCGCGACGTCGTCGCGAGCAACCTCGACGCGGCGTCGCGCGAAGCCGAGAGGACTGCGGCCGACTCGACGAGGCTCGAGGCCCAGCTCGAGATCGTCTCGGGGCAGCTCGAGCAGGAGCGCGCCGAGGCGAAGCAGCTGCGCGAGGCCAACGCCCGGGCGCGAGAGAGGCTCGCCACGGCCGAGGCGGAGCTTGCGGCCCTGCGCGGGACGGGCGGCGATGGCGACGATGGCGACGATGGCGACGACGGCGCGGCGGAGCAGCGGCGATGACCGCGATCAAGCAGGTTTCCGTGACCTCGGCGGCGCACCTGAAGTCCCTCGGCGGGTACCTGAACGACGAGCGCGCGCTCATGCGCGACTCGCAGAACCTCGTCGACGAGTCCCGTTGGGCCGATGAGATGGACCAAACGCGCGAGGCTTACGGCCACAACTTGCCCAGCAGGGCCGGCGCGGACGTTACGTACATGTACCACCACATCATAGGGTTCAACCCGGACGAGTGCTCGTGCAACGGCGGCCCGATGACGCCGGAGATGTGCATGAGGTTCGCGAGGGAATGGGTGCAGGGGCGCTACCCGAACCAAGAGGCGGTGTGGGTGCTCCACAGGGAGCGCTGCGCCGCCGATGGCACCGACCGCTACGCCGTGCACATCGGCATCAACCGCACGGACCTTGAAACGGGCAACCGCCTGCACGAGGGGCTGGGCCGGGCGGCGAAGGTGGCGCGCGCGAGCGCGATGCGGGACATGGACGCCAGATGGGGGCTTCGACAGCTCGAGAAAGGGCGTCGCAACTCGCGCGTCCACGCGATGCAGCCGACCAAGGCCGAGATGGAGATGCGTGCGAGGGGCGCGGTGCCCGACAAGGACGTGATGCGCAGATGCATCGCGCGCCGCGTGCGCGAGATCGCGCGGGAGGCCCCGGAGGGCAACCGGATGCGCGAGCTGGCGGCGCGGCTCGCGGCCGACGGCATAGAGATGACCGTCAGCAAGAACGCCAAGCAGGTCCAGTTCCGACGCGAGGGCGGCTGCCGAAAGATCGGCGGCTGGCGCCTGGGCCGCGGCTTTTCCGCCGCCGGTCTGGCCGCAGGCCTCGGCATCGGCGCGGCTAAGCATATCGCCAACGAGATCTCGCAGGAGATGGAGCGCTAGCTCCGTAGCCTGTCTTGCGCTTCGCCGACCTGCCTGGGTCCGGGCCCCGGGCAGGTCGGCTCAGCGTCGGCGCGGATTGCGGCCCGACGCGAAAAGCGCAGCCGGACCCACGCGCCGAAGGCGCGCGGTAGCCGGGCGAGCAGGCCCCGCAGGGCAAGATCGAATGCGCGAGCGAACGTGCCGAAGGCGCGTTTGTGAGTACATTCGTACATCTTGCAACCACGGGGCGCTCGCTCGCCGAGCGGGGGTTCGTGGTTGCGAGCAGCGGCTGAGCCGCCGCCAGCAAGAACGCGACCTATGGGAGCGTTCGCGCGCCGCGTGCGGCGACCCGCTGCGAGAGCCGGGCATTCGGCGGACGGCGAGGTCACCCGAGCCGTCGCGCCGGGGCGCGGCGGCGCGAGCGCAGCGCGCAGTGATGCCGACCCATGGGAGGCATCGAGCGGAGCGCGCAGCGAGAGCGAGGGCGGATGCCCGAGCGGGCACGCGCGCTTATGGGCGCGCGTGCATCGGCCACCGAGGCCGATGATGCATGGAGGGCGAACGCCCGGAATGCCGGGGCCGCAAGGCCCCGCGATGCGCGCTGCGGACGTGATGCGGGCACGGTCGACCCCGAGCACGCAAAAAGCGGGGCCGCGTTCCTGCGGCCCCGCTGCCCTTGGCGGGCCGGGAGGTCTGTCAGCCCTCCAAGGTGCCGAGCGAGTTCACATGGTGCCGGATCATCGCGCGGTCGCCGGATACCGGGACGAGCGCGATGTCGTCGAATCTGAAGGAGATGTCGACGAGCTCCGCATGGTTCGCGAGCCATCGCGCGGCCGCCGCCTCGCGCTCGGCCCTGGTCGACTCGGGCTCGGCGAACGCTTCCCCGGCGGCGCGGGCCGTCACGCTGACGAACGCGATGCCGTTGCCGTCCTTGGCGACGATGCCTCCGCCGCGCCCATCGTCGAGGATGTCGTAGCCTTTGCGGTCGAGATACCTGATCGCCGCCTCGATCGCGCGTTTCTCGATGCTTTCCATTTCGAAGACCTCCTTCGTCCGGGCCGCCCCTTTGGCTGCCTTGCGGTGAGGAGGCCGCGCGCCGCGTGCGTCCGCGCAAGGGATTAAAGCGAAACCCGGAGGGCTCGAGCTTTTCGGGGCCGCCCTATGC
>CAVDTO010000219.1:0-3046 GCA_963611895.1 bacterium | reverse complement strand
GCGACGCCTACTGAGAACTCGCGTTCCGTTGGGGCCGCGGCTCCGGGGTGATTTTCGCCGGGGCACGCGCGCGGGCTCTCAGCTTAAACCCGCTCTCTGTGGCGCATGCGATCCGGATACTCTTCCCCATCAACGCTTCGAGCGAGAATGTTAGCACGCTCGCGTACGCATGGCACGAAAAGATTCGCATCGCTAGAACTTGAGCAGACGCGGGGCCTAAAAGGACCGCAGGGAACCGAAAGGACGTGGCAATCTAGGTCCGATCGCGTCTGGCACGCTCTCGCAACATGACTCTCGCAACATGACGGAAACAAGAATTTAAAAAAGTCGCGTGAATAGTGCTTGCACTCCATCAAAATAAAGCGCATTGCACTATTCGCACGGCAAAAGGGGATCTAATGAGAACCATCGAGATGAGCAACTACACGATCGGCGAAGACTGCTTCGACGCGCTTGCGGACGTCCTCGCGGCCCACAAGGCCACCAAGATCATGCTGATCGGAGGCAAGCGCGCCCTCGCCGCAGCCGCTCCGCTCATCCGCGCGGCCGTCGAGGGGACCGAGATCGAGGTCCTCGGCGAGCACGTCTACGGCAAGGACTGCACCCGCGACAACATCGCCAAGATCGTCAACTCGCCCGAGGCCCAGTCGGCCGACGTGCTCATGGCCATCGGCGGCGGCAAGGCCATCGACACGGTGAAGACCGCGAACATCGAGCTCAAGAAGACCGTCTTCTCCGTGCCCACGATCTGCTCCAACTGCTCGGCCGGCACCGCCATCGCCGTCGTCTACAACAACGACGGCTCGCTCGACGGCTACAGCTACCCCAACTGCCCGGCGCACATCTTCATCAACCCGGCCGTCATCGCCAACGCCCCCGAGGAGTACTTCTGGGCCGGCATCGGCGACGCCCTCTCCAAGCAGCCCGAGGTGGAGTACGCCACGAGCGGCAACGAGCTCACCCACACCGGCGCGCTCGGCCTGGCGCTCGCCCACACCTGCTCCGAGCCGCTCTTCGAGTACGGTGAGCAGGGCCTGGCCGACGTCCGCGCCAACAAGAGCTCCGAGGCCGTCAAGCAAATCGCGCTCGACATCGTGGTGAACACCGGCTACGTGAGCAACCTCACCAACCAGCCCGACTTCTACTACAACTCGAGCGTGGCCCACGCGTTCTATAACGCGAGCTGCTCCATCGAGCGCGAGGGCACGCACCTGCACGGCGAAGTCGTGAGCCTGGGCGTGCTGGTGCTCTTCGCCTACACCGGCGACACCGAGAACCTCAAGCGCTACGCCGCCTTCAACAAGAAGCTCGGCCTGCCCGTGACCCTTGCCGACGTGCACCTGACCGAGGCCGACATCCCCGCCCTCTGCGAGGCCGCCCATAAGACCAGCGAGTGGAAGTCCGCGCGCCCCGAGCCCTTCACGGACGAGAAGTTCGCCCAGGCCATCAAGGACGCCGACGCCTACGGCCGCACGCTGTAAGAGCAAACATAGCCGGCGCCTAAACAGACGCGCGCAAAGCAGCCGCCCCGACGGAATTCAACCGTAGGGGCGGCTTTTTGTTTGCGAAAAAGCCGCGCGACCGGAACGGCCACGCGGCTTCAACTGCAAACCTTAATCGGCAAGGCCCTTAGGCCTGCGGTTCAGCCGGCTTTGCCTGCTGCGGCATGAGCGGGTTCTCGCGCGAGAGCACGTTCATGAACTCGTCACCCGTGATGGTCTCCTTCTTGTAAAGATAGCGAGCGAGCTCGTGCAGCTTGAACTTGTTCTCCTTGAGGATCTGCATCGCGCGCTTGTGGGCGTCCTCGATGAGCTTGGCCACGATCTCGTCCACGCGCTCGGCGGTGCCGGGAGCGCAGGTGAGCGAGGTGTCCTGGTTCAGGTAGGCGTTCTGCACCGTGCCCAAGGCCATCATGCCGAACTCGTCGGACATGCCGAAGCGCGTGACCATGTTGCGCGCGAGCTTAGTCGCCTGCTCGATGTCGTTGGCGGCGCCGGTGGTCATCTCGCCAAAGATGAGTTCCTCGGCCGCGCGGCCGCCGCAATACACGGTGAGCTTGTCGAGCACCTCCTGCTTGGTGGTGAGGAACTTCTCGTCCTCCTCGACCTGCATGGTGTAGCCGAGTGCGCCGCTCGTGCGCGGAACGATGGTGATCTTGGTGACGGGAGCCGAGGCCTTCTGGCGCGCGGCGACGATGGCGTGGCCGATCTCGTGGTAGCTCACGACCTGCTTCTCGTGGTCCGAGAGCACCGTCGACTTGCGCTGCTGGCCCGCGATGACGACCTCCACAGACTCCTCGAAGTCGTCCTGGGTTGCGCGCTTGCGACCCTCGCGGACGGCGCGCAGCGCGCCCTCGTTGATGATGTTCGCGAGGTCTGCGCCCGAGGCACCGGGTGTGGCGCGCGCGATGGCCGAAAGGTCGATAGGCGGCTGCACCTTAACGCTCTTGGCATGGAGCTCGAGAATCGATTTGCGGCCCGCGAGGTCGGGAAGCTCGACCGGGATACGACGGTCAAAGCGGCCGGGACGCAGAAGCGCCGGGTCGAGCGAGTCGGGGCGGTTCGTTGCCGCGAGCACAACAATGCCCTTGTGGTTATCGAAGCCGTCCATCTCGGTCAGCAGCTGGTTGAGCGTCTGCTCGCGCTCGTCGTTGCCCGAGAATCCGCCTCCATCGCGTTTCTTGCCGATGGTGTCGATCTCGTCGATGAAGACGATGCAGGGCGCTTTCTCCTTGGCCTGCTTAAAGAGGTCGCGCACCTTGGCGGCGCCACGGCCCACGAACATCTCCACGAACTCGGAGCCCGAGATGCTGAAGAACGGAACGCCTGCCTCGCCGGCAACGGCCTTGGCGAGCAGCGTCTTGCCGGTGCCCGGAGGGCCCACAAGCAGGGCACCGCGCGGCAGCTTAGCGCCGATCTCCTCGTAGCGCTGGGGTTTCTCCAAGAAGTCGACGACCTCCTTGAGCGACTCCTTGGCCTCCTCCTGGCCCGCGACGTCCTTAAAGGTCACGCCCACATCTTTGGAGGCGATCACGCGAGCGCCGGAC
>CAVDTO010000218.1:0-3047 GCA_963611895.1 bacterium | reverse complement strand
ATACAACGCTGGGCCAACGGCCGCTGCCATCATCTTCGTACAGAAATTTAGAAGGCTGAGCAAAGTCGCTTATTACCGCAGATATGTCGTGGCTCTCGGACTTCTTGCCATCAACCAAGACATCTATCACGCCGTTATTGCTATTGCCAACATAGCTTCGTATCGTCTCAAACGAATCGCCCTTAAGCGCTTTGAGCGTCAAGCTAACATGCATGTCGTTCCCCACGCCATCGCCTTCCGTCAAAAGACACTTGCCCGCATGTTGGTAAAGAGGAGCAAAGTGCCCGCCGGCACAAACGGGATTTAGAGTAAGAACATGCTTATACAGCCGCTTTATGCCGCCGTTGCGATACGCCCAGACCTCGGTCGAATAGGGCTCATCCTGCTCGAACCCTCGCGCCGTCCCGAGATGCTCCTTGCTCTCCGTGCAGAGCGTAAGGTAAAGCTCATCAACGCCATCCTCGTCGAAATCGATGAGACGCGCGCAGGCAAGACCAGAAATGTCCTCATGACCATAGCTCCCCGCCACAATCGAAGGTTCGCCGTACGTTGCAAGGTACTCCTGGCACTTCTGGTAGTAGAGGGAATAGACGGCAGCAGAGGTCGTGGCACTATCGCTCGATTTAGCGCTCTCGTTCTCGTCTGAGCCTTCCTGCTTGGCAACTTCAACAGTCACCGCGCTCAAGACCTTCTTGTGTTTGGGTGCGAATTTGGCCGGCAGCGTATATTCGACCTTGCTTGTGCGGTCGTAAAGCTTGACGGTGTAGCTGCCGTTCTTGACCCTCGACGACTTCTTGAGGTGCTTGACGCTAAACCCGCCCGCACCCGAAACGCGCGCCGACGCCGCCGTTCCCTTATCGTTGAACAACGTGACATCATACGAATCGAGTTCTTTGCCATCGGAACCCTTGGGCGTGATCGTGGTGTCGGAGTCAATGTAGATGGGTTCGACCTGACCGTACGTCACCAAATCGCCGCCCGTTCTATTGAAGAACAGCTGGTACGAGAGGGCCGCGATGAGAACTACCCCCACTCCGATACCGACAAGATAGAAGAGGCGACGGTTCTTGGGCTTCGGCGCGCTTGCATCGTCGGGGCCGGTCTCGCGTTCTTGATCGGATGCGCTCGACGTGGCGACCTCGGCCGCAACCACCCTTTGTTCTTGGTTATGCTCAACAGGTTCGGCGGCACCGGCTGCTTCGGCCGCATCCCGCTCCCGGCTCTGTCCCTGGCCAATCATCCCAACGGTCGCGCCAGCCTCATCAGACACAGTAGTCTCAGCAGACTCGAAAGTCACGGCAGCAGAGTCTTCGACCCTCTTCCGCTGTTCCTCGGAGCTGGCGGAAGCGGCTGACTCGGAAGAGCCAGAAGACCCGGCCTCAACGGACTCGATAGGCTCCCCCTGCTCGTCAGTTTCACCGGCCTCTACAAGCTCCACGCCCTCAACGCCCTCGCCAACGCAATCTGCATCCGTCTCACGTTGGTGCCCAGAAGCGGCGTTCTCGACCGCCTCCGCGGCATCCCCCTTCGGCTTGCGTGTAACCGGAGCTCCGCACGAGGTGCAGAACGAAGCTCCTTCCAAAATCTCGGCTCCACACCTTGTGCAGTACATAAGCTCCCCCGACTTGGAATCTTTAACTACTCAGACGATCCCAATTCTACTTCGCCTTGGTCAGCGTGTAGCAGTCGTTGTAGTCGGCCCAGTTAAAGAGGCCGCCCGCCTCGTAGTCCGTCTCGACCTGCGCGCTGGCGCCGTCCTTGTCGCCAAACGTGAGCGTGAGGGTCACCGTGCCCGAGGCATCCTGCGAGCGCTCGTAATCGTCGCTCAGGTAGGTCGTTCCCGTGTCGGCGCTCGTGATGGGCAGCGCCATGCTGAACGCCTGCTCCGTCAGAACCTGGTCGCCTGCGTCGGAATCCTCGCTGTTCGAGGCCTTGGCGTGGTTGTGGGCCACGCAGTCAAAGGTGCCCTCAATCTGCCCGGTCGACTCATCGACCTTGGTGATGTTCACCTTGAGGGGATTGGCCTTGCCGGCAAAGCAGGAGCGCTCCCACTGCTGCTTGAACTCACCGTTCCACGTGCCGACCAGTTTTTGGTAGCTGACCTTTGCGGCATTCTTGCTGGCACGCGCGCTCTTGAGCTCCCAGCCGCTCGTGCCATACGAGAACGTCGCGGTCACCGTGCCCTGGGCCTCCGAATAGGCGGTCGACTTTTTGCAGGAAATCGTCACCGTGTCGGTGCCGTGCTCGGAATCGAGCTGCTGCTTTTTGATCTTGAACGACCCGTCTGCATAGATCTTCTGGAGCGACGTTGAGTTGCTGGAGGCCTCGCTCAAAACCGAGCTGATGTTGGAGACGAGCTTCTCCTCGTCCACGCCGGACGTCACCTTGGTCCCCGTGGTATCGAGCGAAGAGGGACTGAAGCTGATGAAGGCCCAGTCGCCATTGGCCTTGACGACGTACACGTTGCCCCGCTTGGTGAGCTCGGCATCGTTGTTGGCGTAGACGACCTCCAAGTCGACGCTCCAGCCCTCCGAGATGTTGTAGCCGAGCAGGCTCACGCCGTTGCGCCCCAGGTCGCTCTTGGTCTTGCCGAGGATCTTCACGCTCTTGAGGTTGAAGTCCCCGGGCGTGCTGTACCTGCTGCTACCAGCCGAGATTGTTGCATGGGACTCGCTGATGAGCGCCTTGACATCAGATTCCGACGGACCCGCGTTCACGAGCAGGGCCACGGCAACGATCGCGATAACTGCCGCTGTGCACGCGCCGGCGAGCACCGCCTTCTGCTTTTTGCCGAGCGCGGCAAGCTTGGTCTTGATGGCGGCGGCCCAGCCCTTTGCGGCGCCCTCGGCCTTGGGCGCGAGCTCGGGCGCCTGCGCGGGCGTGGCCTCGGGCGCGGGTTCTGGAGCAGACGCTCCCTGCGGGCCCGCCACGCTCGTCCGCTGCGACGTCGGCTCCGTTACCGGCTTTTGCATCGAGTCCGATGCCGCTGCCTCACCCTTCCGCTCGGTCGCTAGAGGCGCGCCGCAGTTTGCGCAAAACCTCGCATC
>CAVDTO010000217.1:0-3051 GCA_963611895.1 bacterium | reverse complement strand
ATGAGGTCCCTGCGCGATTCTGCGCAGCAGCCCGGAGCGCAGGGCGCCTCGTGTCCCCTCGGCCCCAAGGCCATCACATTCAAAAACATGCTCGTCGCCGCCTAGCACAGCTGCCATTGCATAAACAGCCACCCTAAACACGGCTGCTCACCAGGCCTTATAGCTAATACCTATCTCCAAGTCCCAGCTTTTTGTAGTTCCGATCGCAAGGGGCCGGTGCTCTAATGGTCGGCAGACGTTTGGGCGAACGTGCACGCGCCCGGGCTCATCCTGCACCAAAAGCTGAAAGGACACCCACCATGAAGACTTCCGTCGTGGGGTTCCCCCGCATCGGCCGTGAGCGCGAGCTCAAGTTCGCCTGCGAAAAATACTTCCGCCACGAGCTCTCCGCCGAAGAACTCGAACAGACCGCGCGCGAGCTGCGTCGCATCCATTGGACGATCCAGAGCGATGCCGGGATCGACCTCATCTCTTCCAACGACTTCTCCCTCTACGACACCACGCTCGATACCGCGGTGCTGTTCGGGCTGGTTCCGGAGCGCTACCGCGCACTCGGGCTCTCGCCGCTCGACACCTACTTTGCGCTGGCACGCGGCTACCAGGGCCCTGCCGGCGACGTCCATGCCCTGCCCATGAAGAAGTGGTTCAACACCAACTACCACTACAACGTGCCCGAGCTCGACGACACCGCAACGGTCGCGCTTGCGGACACCAAGCCGGTCGACGAGTACCTCGAGGCCAAGGCGTTGGGCATCGAGACCAAGCCTGTTGTGCTCGGTCCGTTCACGCTGCTCCATCTCACCAACTTCTCGGGCACGCGCCAGCTCGCCGACGTCGCTGATGATCTAGCGAAGGCGTACGCCGAGCTGCTCGCGAAGCTGGCAGAAGCCGGTGCCGCATGGGTGCAGTTCGACGAGCCGTGGCTCGTACGCGACCTCGATGCGAGCGACCTCGCCCTTCTCAAGCGCCTCTACGACCAGGTTCTTGTTGAGCGC
Source organism: bacterium (assembly GCA_963611895.1). Lineage (GTDB taxonomy): Bacteria > Actinomycetota > Coriobacteriia > Coriobacteriales > Coriobacteriaceae > Collinsella. Next base: position 2,056 of record CAVDTO010000217.1, on the reverse strand, counting down.
GGCGCCACGCGCGTGCTGCTCCAGACCTACTTTGGCGACGTGCGCGACTGTTACGAGGCCATCTGCGCGCTCGACGTCGACGGCGTCGGCCTCGATTTCGTCGAGGGCGTGCGCACGGCCGAGCTGGTTGCCGAGCACGGGTTCCCGGCGGACAAGACGCTCTTTGCCGGCCTGGTGAACGGCAAGAACATCTGGCGCAACCACTACGCGCGCACCATCGAGTCCGTGCAAGTGGTTCGCGAGCGGACCGAGGCGTCCGTCGTGCTTTCCACGTCGTGCTCGCTGCTGCACGTTCCCTATTCGCTCGAGCGCGAGACCCAGCTCGACCCGTCCTACGCCGTGCACTTTGCCTTTGCGGAGGAGAAGCTCGGCGAGCTGCATGAGCTGGCAGAGCTCCTCGACGCGGCCGATCCGGCCTCTACGGAGGCCGCCCGCGCCAACGCCGCGCTCATGGGTGCGCGTCCCGATTGCGTCGACGAGGCCGTTCGTGCCCGTGTGGCCGGCGTCCCGGCCAGTGCAGAGCACCGCCTGCCGGCGCGCTCCGAGCGCGAGGCGATCCAGAAGAAGGAGCTCGGTCTGCCCGAGTTCCCCACGACGACGATCGGCTCGTTCCCGCAGACGCGCGAGATTCGCGCGATGCGCTCCAAGCGCCGCCGCGGAGAGATCTCGCAGGAGGTCTATGACGAGTTCCTGCGCGAGCAGATCGCCGAGGTCGTCAAGCACCAGGAAGAGATCGGCCTCGATGTGCTCGTCCACGGCGAGTTCGAGCGCAACGACATGGTCGAATACTTCGGCGAGCGCCTGAACGGATTCGTGTTCACGCGCGGTGCCTGGGTGCAGTCCTACGGCACCCGCTGCGTCAAGCCGCCCATCATCTGGGGCGACGTCTCGCGCTCCGAGTCCATGACCGTCGCGTGGTCGAGCTACGCTCAGTCGCTCACGAACAAGCCCATGAAGGGCATGCTCACCGGTCCTGTCACGATTCTCAACTGGAGTTTTCCGCGCGAGGACATCCCCGTGCGCGACAGCGTGCGCCAGATCGCGCTCGCCATCCGCGATGAGGTGCTCGACCTCGAGGCCGCCGGCATCAAGGTGATCCAGGTCGACGAGGCGGCACTCCGCGAGAAGCTCCCGCTGCGCCGCAGCGACTGGCAGAGCGAGTACCTCGACTGGGCCATCCCCGCTTTCAACCTGGTGCACAGCGGCTGCAAGCCCGAGACGCAGGTCCACACGCACATGTGCTACAGCGAGTTCACCGACATCATCCCGGCGATCGACGCCATGGACGCCGACGTCATCTCGTTCGAGGCCTCGCGCTCCGAGCTCACGATCCTGGACTCGCTCGCCGAGAACCATTTTGAAACTGAGGTCGGTCCGGGCGTGTACGACATCCACTCGCCGCGCATTCCCTCGGAGGAGGAGATCTCGGCCGCGCTCGACAAGATGCTCGAGAAGGTCGCGCCCGAGAAGCTCTGGGTGAACCCCGACTGCGGCCTCAAGACGCGCAACAACGAGGAGGTCTGGCCGTCGCTCGAGCACATGGTCGCCGCCGCCAAGAAACTGCGCCAGAGCCGCTAGCCCAGTCTCTACATACAGCAAGAACTACACGAGGGTCCCAGCAACCAGGCCGGGGCCCTCGTCTTTTCCAGTGGCAGGGGAGAGAGCTGCCGAATCTGGGGTCCATCTTCTTATTAACGCGCTTAACGGTACCGTCGCTTGGGATACGAGCGGCGAGCTAGACTCTGCGACCTGCTTCAATCTCGATTTGTTTATCGTCTACGAGGCCGAGCGCGTTGCCGGCCCAGGATCAGACTGTTGCATAGTACGAGAGCAAGGGCGCCCTTTAGGCTATTCCCATTCAAGACGCTGACCCTGTATTTTGTTCGCTGATGTTGCTCGACCTAGTTGTTTGCACGTGTTAAAGCAGACCGAGCCCGTGTCTGTCCGCCACCATCGCAGAGCCGAGGGGATATGAGGTCCCGGCGCGATTCTGCGAAGCAGCCCGGAGCGCAGGGCGCCTCATATCCCCTCGGCCCTGGGCCGTCGCGTTCAGACC